>VFKN01000105.1 GCA_009885525.1 Anaerolineaceae bacterium
AAAAACCGATTAAACACAAAGGCACAAAGGGATACAAAGGAAAAGCCTTTTCATTAATTAAAACCTTCGTGTACTTTGTGTCCTTCGTGTTTAAAGACCTTTTTTCAGTAGAGTCACTGATTATATAAAAATTCTCCATTGAATATAAAAACAAAAACCCGCCTCACATTGAGACGGGTTTCCTAATCACTAATTTACTAATTACCACCCACCAACTTATCTACTCTTCCTCGGCGCGAGTCGATTTCTGCCATAGCTCTTGGGTGTAGGCGCGGCGCGCGGAGGACGGCGGGAATCTTCTCGCGGAGCGCCTCTGCCTCGGGCTTCACCAGCGGCTCTGGGCGGGGCGGCGGCTGTGTAATCAAATCCTTCAATAGTCTCGCGTTTAATCGGATTTCCCATGATGCGTTCGAGAATCCGGATCATATCGTTATCATCAGGTGTGACCAGGGTAAACGCGTCACCTGTGCGTTGAGCGCGGCCCGTACGTCCAATGCGATGAATGTACGCATCGGCGGTGTCGGGCATGTCGTAGTTGATGACATGCGAGATGCTTTCCACATCGAGTCCGCGCGCGGCAATATCGGTGGCGACCATGATCTGATGCGTGCCATCTTTGAAGCCCTTAAGCGCGGATTGACGTTGTCCTTGTGAACGGTCACCATGTAAACTTGTGACCTTATGTCCGGCGCGTTCAATTTGCTGTGATACTTTCTGCGCGCGATATTTCGTGCGCGCGAAGATCAGCACGGAATTGGTATCCGTTTTTTTGAGCAGCGCCAACAGCAACTGCGACTTCAAATGCGAAGGCACAGGGTACAGCGCGTGCGTTACAGTATGCGCGGGGCGGCTGATGCCCATCGCGATCTTCTGCGGATTCTTAAGGCTGCTCGACGCGAGAAATTCCACTTCAGATGGGAACGTCGCTGAGAACAACATCGTTTGGCGCTGCGCGGGCACCGCTTTGATGATGCGCTTCACATCGGGTAGAAAGCCCATGTCAAACATGCGGTCGGCTTCATCGAGCACGAGGACTTCGATCTTCGCCAGGCGCGCATGTCCCTGTTCGACGAGGTCGAGAAAACGACCCGGGCAAACGATCAGGATTTCCGCGCCGTCGCGTAATGCCTTGACTTGGGGCGCGGGTCCCACTCCGCCGTAGATTGTCGCGCTGCGGAGTTTAGTCCCCGCGGCAAGCGCCTTGACGACATCGTGAATTTGCTCAGCAAGTTCACGGGTGGGAGTGACGATCAGCGCGCGGGTTACATTGCGCTGACCTTCCAGTAATCTATTTAAGATGGGGAGTACGAATGCGGCGGTCTTGCCTGTGCCTGTTTGTGCGGTACCGATAATGTCACGTCCACGGAGCGCAGCCGGAATGGCTGCTTCTTGAATGGGCGTGGCGGCTTCATAGCCGGCCTTTTTGATTCCCGCCATGAGGCGCGAATCCAGATTAAATTGTTCGAAGTTCAAAATATTCCTTTTCTTCAGAAGTCTATCAATGTTGGGAAAATGAGCGAATGCCCAAATAAAAACAGCGCGGACTGCTGATATAGTGAGTCAGCGGATTTGTAAATCAGGGACTCGATAAATTAGTTGCAGAAGGATTATAGCACTGAAAAGCCCCCCGGTTTGTTTAAAATGAGCGCTGCGAATGCGCGGGTCAAAATTGAAGCAGATGACAGCCACTTCCACGAAGCAAGCGGCTGTCATCAGACTATGCTCAATTACGGTTTTTCCTGCCAGAGTAGATACAAAAGAGCCGCCTCGATGATTTTGGCAGGGACGCCATAAATCGCGTCATGGCTAAAGAAAGGCGTGCCGTCACGGATCACGTAAAAGCCGACCCAAATCACAGCCCATGCCGCGATGGTGAGGATGGTGTAACCCAGGAAAGCCCACCAAACCAGATTGTGGTTTTTCTGCAAAAATGGAAGAGGTAGAAAATAGGCGCCGAGCAAACCGAGATACCCGATCCCATTTAAGATGAATAAGAAGTCTGCGCCGTCCGGGAAAAGAGCGCGATCAAATGCGGCGGCCAAATGCAGCACAGCGGTGGCAATGGCGAGGGCAATAATCAGATACTGTCTATTTGTAAATTTCATGGTTCCTCCGGAGAATAGAATATTGTTAAGAAGGACATATAATCATTATATGTCCTTTGTCTGTCTTGATGATATGGGTGGAAAAAACTTTACCCTACTCTATTACGGCTCTCTAAAACTCCCGCCATCCTGTGAATGCATTCATCCCAAATCTCTTGCGGATAAACGATCCGGTTCGTGCCGGGCAGGGATTCCATTGCCATGCCGGTGTTCAAGTCAATTCCGCAGCGCAGATAAGCTCGGTAAATGAGTTGGCTGCAATAAAATGATTCGTCCGTATCCGAGTTGAGAAAATTTAAGTCAATGGATTAAATTTCAGCAGGCTTGATTTGAATTAATTCACTCCTCGTCAACAAAACCACCGCAACCAGAATCAATCCGCCGCCTAGCATAACGACTGTTCCCAGTTTTTCGCCGAACAGCCACGCGGCGAGCAAAACCGTGACGACAGGCTCCAACGTGGAAAGCATCGCCGCGTTGATCGGGCCGATCATCTCCAAGCCAGTCAAAAATGTGACGACGGGAATAATGGTGGCGATTAAGATAATTCCCAGCATGGCGAACCAGCCTGAATTGCTCGCGGGGAAATGCGCCCCGTTCGTAAACGCCAGCAGTCCAAACACCAAACCAGCCGAGGCAAAGATCACTGTGGATGATTGCACCGCTGAGACATGCTTCATCACATGCGTGCCAACGATGATGTAAACGGAATAGATCAACGCTGCGGTGATTGCCATCAGCGCGCCGATGAGTTGTCCGCTGACAGGACCGACGGTGAGGGCAGTACCTACGAGGGCGAGTACCAGCGCGATAATTTTTATCCGCGTAACTTTTTCGTGCAGAAAAATTGTGGAGAGAATGGTCACGAAGAAAGGATATAAATATAAAAGCAAAGCCACCAACCCCGCAGATGCGTAGTTGATGGCGGTTAGATACATGAAGGATTGGCCTACATATCCCAGCGCGCCCATGCCGATCAGTTGCGCGAGGATCTTTCCGCGTGGAAAAGATTCGCGCCGCAGAATCAAAATGGTGGTCATAATTAGCGCGGAGATTCCGAAGCGGAGGAAAAGAACGGTGAAGGTATCCATCCCATCGTTGTAGGCAAATCTTCCGAAGATGGCGAGTGTCCCGAATGATGAAGCCGAGACGGCAATGAGCAGGATTCCGATGAGTCGTTTCATGGCTGGGATTATAAACGGGACAGTCACCTTCAAGGTGACTGTCCCGTTATTTATTATTCATCGTCAGTATGAGGGTTGGGCACATACTTTGGCACATCGCGCCGAAATTCATAATTTGCAATGACGGCTTCTATGAGTTTTTTTTGTCCGGCTGAGACTTCCTTGAATTCAAAGCCGATGTTAATAAATTGCGGGCTGATATCCTGCTGGATCCATGCCGTGCGAGCTGGTATGGTCATGCGTACCATCGTGATGCCTTTTAGTTCGGGCAGTTCAATGGCAAGTGTGAGCTCTGTATTCGCTACAATCGCTTTATCGCCGATCACCATTGCGCCGCTTAAATTTAAATCACCTAGATAGCCGAGTAAAACTCCGCCATACAGGTCGTAAACCTTGGTATACGCCATCAGGCTTTTACGTTGTTCCTTGCGTCTTTCATCCATCACGCCTCCTTCATAATATATTATAGTGTACAAGATAATCCGCTTAAAATCCATTACTGTTTTATGGTAAAACTACGTTATGCGCTGGATATATATTTCCCCTCATTTGGATGATGCCGTACTTTCGTCGGGTGGTTTGATCTACGAACAGGTTCGTGCCGGATTGGACGTGGAGATTTGGACGCTCATGTGTGGATTCCCGCCTGAGCCCGATGGAGAATTTTCACCTTATGCGCGGGTGATGCATTATCAATGGGGTATCTCCACTGCCGCTGATGTAGTGCATGCGCGCCGCCTGGAGGATAACAACGCGGCGCGGATCGTTGGCGCGAAGACCGTCCATTTCGATTTTTTGGATTGCATCTACAGACGCGGAAAAAATGGGGATTGGCTGTACACCGATATTTTCGCCCCCCCGCATGACGATGAAGCCGACCTGCCCGCGCAGATCGCCGAGGCCATCTCCGCGCAGATCAAGTCCGACGACAATCTGGTCTGCCAATTCGCAATTGGTGATCACGTTGATCATGTCGTCGTGCGCCGCGCCGTGGAGTTGCTCCACCGTCCGATATTTTACGATGCCGATATTCCCTACCTGTTTAAAAAGCCCGATGAATTGGCGCAGAAGATCATCGGGATGAATGAAATTACACATGGCATTACTGAATCCGCTTTAGGGGCGTGGCAGGATGCGGTCGCCGAATACGCTTCGCAGATCAGCGGCCTATTCGAGAGTCCGGAAGATATGCGGGCGAAGATCCAGCAATATTCGGCTGAAAACGGCGGAATCCGTTTATGGTCTTTTGGTTAAATAACTGATGTTACGCGGTGTCGTTCTGAGCGGAGCGAAGAACCTCTACGATTATCTAAGAGACCCTTCGCTGTCGCTCAGGGAGACACGAAAAGATAAAAACTGTGTAACATCAGTAAATAATTTTTTCTCAAATAAAATCTGTCTTGAAAGATAAAACTCGCGTTATAATCATGTCTTGGAGTAAATATGCCCGCTATCTTTCCATTTACAGCAATCGTTGGACAGGAGCGCATGAAACGCGCTCTTATTTTGAATGCCGTTGATACCCGTATCGGCGGCGTATTGATTCGCGGTGAACGCGGCACAGCAAAATCAACCGCTGCGCGCTCGCTTGCCGCTTTGTTGCCGCACGTCAAGATCGTACAGGATTGCCGCTTTGGCTGCGACCCCGATAAACCCTCGACGTGGTGTACTGAATGTAAAGAACGCGCTCACGGAAAGACTCTTCCCACCGCAGAGCGCGCAACGCCTTTTGTTAATCTTCCCGTTTCTGCAACTGAAGACCGTGTGGTCGGCACGCTTGATATTGAAAAAGCCATTCAAAAAGGTGAACGTCATTTCGAGCCTGGCGTGCTTGCCAGCGCCAATCGCGGATTGCTTTATATTGATGAAGTCAACCTGCTTGACGATCATGTGGTGGATATTCTTTTGGATTCCGCAGCGATGGGAGTCAACACTGTTGAGCGCGAGGGAATCTCCTTCGCGCATCCCGCGCGTTTCATTCTCGTCGGCACAATGAATCCTGAAGAAGGCGATCTCCGCCCGCAGTTGTTAGACCGTTTCGCGTTGTCTGTGGATATTGTCGGCATCCGCGATGCGCGTCAACGCGTGACCATCATGGAGCGCAACCTTTCCTATGAAAAAGACGCGGAAAAATTCCGCGCGTTGTGGCTCGAAAAAGAAGATGAACTTTCGCAGAAGATCGCACGCGGACGTGAACTGGTGGATCAGGTCACTCACACCAGCCGCGATTTGCTCTCGATCGCTGCGCTGACTTCATCTCTTAATGTAGATGGTCACCGCGCGGATTTGGTCATCCTCAAAGCCGCGCGCGCCGAAGCCGCATTCGAGGGCCGTACCAAGATCAACGATCACGATATCGCGCTGGCCGCTGAACTCGCGCTTCCTCATCGCATTAAACGCACGCCTTTCCAACAAGCCGAGATGACCGCCGAGCAATTGCAGGAACGCATCGAGCAACTCGCGGGTCAATCCGTCCCGAGCGAATCGGATGATGAATCTGAAAGCAAACAGGATGGCGAGGGCGAGGAAAAAAAAACTTAAAGATTGAAGACGAGCAGCAGGAAGGTCCGCAGCAGGGCAACCCCGAGCCAATGGCGCAGCAGGAAATTTTTGCAAGCTCCAATGCGAATTGGTGGGATGGCGGACAAAAAGTAAAAGCAGGCGAGACCTTCCAGCCGCGCAAATTAAATACCCCGCTTGATAAGTTAACACGCAAACAAGCGGGCAGACGTTCGCTCACCAAGACCGAACGCAAACATGGACGTTACATCAAGTCACGTCCGGCAGGGGACAAGTTGAACGACATCGCTTTCGATGCCACATTCCGCGCCGCCGCGCCATTCCAAAATCAACGCACAGAAGAACGTAAGACGCTCGCCTTCTCGATCAAGAGAAGCGATTTACAGCGCAAGATCCGCGTGAAGCGGGTTGCGAATCTCGTGCTGTTCCTTGTGGATGCTTCGTGGTCAATGGCGGTTGCGGAGCGCATGAACGCGACGAAGGGTGCGATTTTATCTTTGCTGACCGATGCCTATCAACGCCGCGACCGCGTGGGCTTGATCGTCTTTCAAAAGGATCGCGCCACGCTGGTTTTATCGCCCACCAATTCGATTCAACTCGCGCAGCGCGCGCTGATGGATATTCCCGTCGGCGGCAAGACGCCGCTCTCGGCGGGCTTGCTCATGTCGCTGGATGTTCTCAAACATGAGAAGCATATCCACCCCGATGTTGAGCCGCTGCTGATCGTATTGACCGACGGCGCAGGAAATGTTTCGATTGGCACGCTGCCCCCGCAGGAAGAGGGATTCAAATTTGCTGAAATGATCGCGCAAGAGAAGACCCGCTCCATCGTCATCAACATGGAACATGCCGCATTTGATCAGGGACTCGCGCAGCAGCTCGCCGATCACCTTGAAGCGCCGTGCTATTCATTAAGTGATTTGAAGGCGGAGAGTTTGTACAATACGGTCAGGGATGAGATGTCTAAACCGGCGAAGAAGAAGTAAAATGAAAGCATAGTCAAGGAGTATGACATGTTTAACTTAGGCGAGCGGATTGTGCGTATTCACATCGAAAAATTGCCCGAAGGCGTTTACCTTGCGACATCTGACGATGTGCAAGGACTTGTGGCGCAAGGCAGAACCATTATCGAGACTTTGGAAATCGCCCGTGATGTTGCGCGGAAATTACTAGAAGCCCAATCTGATATTGAACTTCCGCAAGCAAGTGAAAGTTTTGATTATCCTTTAATCGTGGGGTAAAAAATGGGGAGGCTTTCGGGTTTTCGTTATCGGGACATTATAAAAAAACTTCAGGCCTTTGGCTTTGAATTTCATCGTCAAGCAGCAGGTAGTCATGAAATCTGGCGCAACCCTTCAACGGGATTATTTACAACAATCCCCAATCATTCTGGCGACATGCCTGAAGGGACTTTACGCGCAATATTGAAGCAGGCGGGAATTGACCCCGAAGATTTTTTGAAGAAAAAATGATAAGTTTACCGAAAAGTTTGTACAACACTGTGAGAGATGAAATGGCGAAGCCAAGTAAGAAGAAGTGATTAGAGATTGGATGAGTAGAGAATAGGAGAATTGGAGGTGATTGATGAGTTCAAGTAATTTAAGATTGAGCGAAAATGCAAAACAAATACTGACGGAAAAACCTGCTCAGTGGGGGTATAGACTTTTTGCGCAAATCGTTACTGACGATATTGAAGAAATTAAAAATATATTCCAAAAAGGACACCTCGTACAAAGTTCCACCTTGTCTTTAATTACAGCACTGAGTTCACTAGAATGGATGGCTAAAAAAATAGATGAAGTTTTTGCCATCTCAAACCAAGTAACGCAAGTAATCAACTCTAATCCTACAGATGCTTTTGGTACATTTTTAGGATTAGGCGCAGACGCAGATAAAATAATAGAGCACTCTCGAAAAGTATCCGCTTTATATTACCAATGTAGTATTTGGTCGCAAGATGTAGCGAGCACGTCAATAGACTCAACTTACAAAAACTTGCAATATGAAATAGGGCTGCTTGCTAATTTAGTAACTGCAAGCATAGAGCAATCTTGCTCTGTGTTACTTAAAAAAACCGATAAGCCTCAGAAAGGAAAAACTCGAGATGTATCTGTCTCTCCAACAATCAAAATACCTAAAGAGCAATTTGATAAGGTAAAGAGATTTATAGAGAAGGAGATTTTTAGCGTAAAGGCATTCGTAGAGGAGGAAACTTTCAAATTGAATGCGTCACTGACGATAATTGATTTGTTGTCGGACAAAAAACTCGTGGAAATGACAAAAAACTTTATAGATAAGCAATCTCTAGATTTTTACATTAAAAGCGACTATATAATGTCTAATGATGAATTTGGACTATTCGTCAAGTTCTTGAAAGATAAAAACCCGAATGTCAATAAATACACAGCCTACAGTTTTGTGTACAATGTGGTGATTGGATATTTAGCGCAAAACTGGGAGGAAGGATATGGGAAGTATTTTTCAGATATAAACGAATTGAATTTAGAGACGTCGACGGAAAGATATTGTTCGATTGAAATGATCAATCATGAAGACGTTGTGCTTCTTGGAAGTTTTGTTTGTTATTTGATTCAACATAAAAAATTCAGCCAGATAAATGATGGCTACTTTGATTACTTGCAATCTTTTTTGCCGGTTTTTTCTTATGCGTATAAAAAGAGTTTGGACGATAAAAAATATAAAAATTTTGTCGATAAACTGAAAACACCGAGCAACAAAAGCAGGTACACAATCGACGATATTGACTTAATGAGTGGGCAAGAGTTTGAAAATTTAATAGCAGAATTATTTTCCAAACTTGGCTATAAATCAGAAGTAACAAAAGCAACAGGCGACCAAGGTGTGGATGTCATCGTCGAGAAAAACGGAAACAAAATCGGCATTCAAGCAAAATGCTATTCAGGTACGGTAGGGAATAGTGCTATTCAAGAAGTCGTAGCAGGAAAAAAATATTACCGATTAGACAAGGTAATGGTTATTACAAATAGTTTTTTCACTGATTCTGCTCAAAAACTTGCCCATGCGAATTCTGTTGTGTTGTGGGATAGAAATACCTTGAAAGAGAAAATTGACGAGATTTTCAACTCCTCAGCAGAGTAAACCAAAATGAATCAAAACAACGACGAAATTCTTTTGAAACTCAATTTGCTTGATAATGGCATAGATTTTATTTTAAAGGGAATAGATGAAATTTATGATGAAACATACGATAGCGAGAGTTACTATGGCGCTTTAGATGTGCCGCCAAGTGGGTACAAATATGGCTGCTTGAATTTGTTCTCTGGGTTTCTTTTGCTGCTAAAAGAACGTCTTGCAAGACATTTGCCTGAACTTATTTACAAAGGCACGTTGAGTGAGGTCAGAGCAAAATTGGCAAAACCCAACCGTGATATTCCAAATACAGTTAACTTGGACGAGGCATTAGAAAGGCTTGAGATTGGTCCAAAATTCGTATTTTCGGACAAAGAACTTAAGACCATCAGAGGTATGCAGAGTTTTCGGAATAAGGCTGAGCATTTTGAAGTGGCAGGAAATAAATATGAACTATGGTCTCTCGTTTCAAAATTTTTGATAGTTGTAGATAATTTTTTAATCAGGGAACTTCAGATTAATATTGAGTCGTCTATCCAGAGTGAAGAATTGTTTCAAAAAATTAAGCGCATTGAATCTGTTTGGAAACGTCTCCAAAAGCAAAGGAAAGAAGCATGGAAAAATGATATCTCTGTGCAATTCAATAGATTCACTTTGTTTCGAGAAAAAGTATTAAGCGAATTAGAAGAAGATGATTTTATGGAATGCCCAAGTTGTGGAGACGAATCCCTTATTATTTCTGGTGATTATTCAGGAATATGCACAAATCCCGATTGTGAAGGTGTGTTTCCAATTGCTCAATGTGATAGATGTTATCAACCTGTAGTTGGTTTTAATTGGGAATCTAATTTATGTGAATATTGCGAAGGACAGATTGAAAGAGAATAGATGTAGTTTTTTTTCATTTCCTCCCCGCCCATCTCCAGCGGGAAAGGGCGCCCACAAATTCAAAACGAACTGCAAGTAAATTTGTTGTAAAATTACCTCATGCGAACCGTAGAATTCCGTCGCCTGCTGGATAATGACAACGCTTTGCGTGTGATGTTTGAATCTGATCGCGGTCAAATCATTCGGTTTGTCGTCCAGTTGGAATGTGTCTTTACGGAAGGCGGCGAGTGGTTTCCGATTGTCAGGTACGATACGGCGCATGGGTACGCTCACTGTGACGTCATGCATCCGCATAAGAAAGAAGAAAAGACGAAGATGCCCGTGCAGGATTACAACGAAGCATTTAACATCGCCATGGATGATATAGTTAAAAAGCGATTGAGTTATCGCCGGAGGTACGAAGAATGGCTAAAATAAAGGTGAAAGATGAAGTTGTCGAACGCAATATCCGCTTGACAGGCGAGATCATCAAATATATTTTGAATAATCCAGGCATGTTGGAAGTCATGCCCGAAAAATTTGAGTTGGTGCTTTTACCCGAAGACGATCCCGAAGTCCGTCAGTTGAATCTCGATTTACTGGATAAATATGGCAGCGAAGGCAAGCCGATCGTCTTTGCACGAGTCAATACTCATGCAATAAAGTCGCTTTGGAAACCAAGTCTGTTTGTCCCAGTGGCGGCGTAATAATGCCGATTGATCCTGCCGCAAGATAATTCCTTCCCTTGATCAGATTGTGAATGAAATTGCGAAAATGCGAAAGATGGCGAAATAACATTCAGACGAAAATGACGGTCACGTTCAACGTGACCGTCATTTATTTATTTCCTTCTCCCCGTTCTCTCCAACGCCTCCACCAAATCATTAACGCGGATGGGTTTGGCGATGTAATCATCCATGCCGGCGGCGAGACATATTTCACGGTCGCCTTGCATGGCGTTGGCGGTGAGTCCTATAATGTGCGGATGTGAATCCGGGGATTGGGCAACAATCCTGCGCGTGGCTTCCAGCCCATCCATTTCGGGCATTTGAACATCCATCAAAATCACATCATAAATTTGGCGCGCAACGGATTCGATGGCCTCGATGCCATTGGATGCCACGTCTGCGCGATAGCCCATTTGCTCTAATAATCTCAATGCAAGTTTTTGGTTTACGGCGTTATCTTCCGCGAGCAAAATTCTCAGCGGATGTTTTGTCCCAAGTTCGGGGTCGAGTTTGATGCGCTCATTCGTGCGCCTATCGTCGATAAGTTTCGCTTTAAAGAATACATTTGCAAGCGTATCAAACAGATGCGATTGTTTGAGCGGTTTGGTGAGATATGCCGAGAACAGATGCTCGTCATCTTCCGCTTCACGTTGACCCAGCGAACTGAACAATACCAGTGGAAGTTTTACCGCGCTTGCGTGAATCCGCTTTGCGAGTTCGAGCCCATCCATTTCGGGCATGTGCATATCGAGGATGGCAATATCAAAGACTTCGCCGTCCTCGATCCATTGCAAGGCTTGTTTGGGCGATTCTGTGTCGTGCGCGACCATGCCCCATTTGGCGGTTTGCGCATTGAGAATTTGACGGTTCGTGGAGTTATCATCCACGATCAGAACGCGTCTGCCGCGCAGCTGCGGCTGCGTCTTTTCGAGCTCGCGATGTGTTGCGGGTCGGTCTGCAATAGCGGCATTGATGGTAAAAATAAATGTCGAGCCTTTGCTTAAGCCTTCGCTTTCCGTCCACATCGTCCCGCCCATTAACTCTGCGAGCAATTTGCTGATGGCGAGACCAAGCCCTGTGCCGCCGTATTTTCGCGTGGTGGAACTATCTGCTTGTGAGAAAGATTCGAAAATCCTGTTCATGCTTTCTTTGGTAAGCCCGATGCCCGTATCGCGGACAGAGAAGCGTAGTAAACAGGTAGACACGGAAACAGGTAAAACGCCAGACCCGCGTACTTGTTTACTTGTATTCTTGTCTACGCTGATCTTAAGCACAACCTCGCCTTTTTCTGTGAACTTGATGGCATTACTCAACAAGTTGATGATGATCTGGCGCAGACGCGTGACATCACTTGTGATGAAGTGGGGGACAGGTTCTTCGAACAGATAGGCAAGATCAATGTGTTTTTCAATCGCGCGGCCTGAGACGAGATCAAGCGCGGATTCAATACATTCGCGCAGATCAAATGGATGCGCTTCAATGTTCATGCGCCCCGCTTCGATTTTGGAGAAATCGAGGATGTCATTAATAATCGTCAGCAGTGAATCACCCGAGTTGCGAATCGTCTCGGCGTAGTCGCGTTGTTCTTCAGTCAAAGATGTATCGAGCAAAAGTCCGCTCATGCCGATGACTGCATTCATCGGCGTGCGGATCTCATGACTCATCGTGGCGAGGAAGGTGCTCTTGGCTTCATTCGCGGCTTCGGCGGCGGCGCGCGCTTCCTGTGCTTCACCGAAGAGCTGTGCATTTTGCAGCGCGACACCTACATTCGATGCGACGGTGCCGAGCAGGCGTTGATCATCCTCTTTGAATATGCCTTCCTTTGTAGTGCTTTGCACGCTGATGACACCCACCGCTTTTCCGCTGATGAAAATAGGCACGCCCAAATATGAAAGCGCCTGCCTGCCGATGAGTGCGGTTCCCAATTCTTCCGTGCGTTTATCCACTTCCTGATTCATAAGCAAGGGCATACCGGTTTGGATGATCTTACTGGTCAGGCCTTCTCCGTAGAGTATCGAATCGGTTTTATCGCCAATGTTGTAGGGGAAGTGGATCATGTTGCTTGATGTGTCCAGCAATGCGATGTAGGCAATATCCGCTTTGAACGCGGCGCGGATCTGTTCGCCCACCAGTTTGATCAGCGCGTCAATATCCAGCTTGCCCGCCAGTTCCTGCGAGATCGTGTTAATGGTCGCCAGTTCCGCCGCACGTTTTTCAGATTCAGCAAACAGGCGCGCATTCTCAATTGCAACCGTGGCTTGTCGTGACAGCCCGATCAGAAATGTAAGATCATTTTGTTCAAAGGGACGTTTGCCTGTGCGCCAGACCGCCATCATGCCTTTGACAATTTCCCCCGCCATTAATGGCGCAACCATCAGGCGTTCATCGTCTTCCTGAATCGTGCCCTCGATCTGCATTGTGCGCGGGTCGTGATTGGTATCGTTGATGAATTCCGCTTTGCCGCTTTGCGCCAGCGAGCCGATGATCCCTTCGCCCACGCGGATCGTTGTGGCTTCAATCTCTTCTGCAAAATCCCCATGCACAACAATCGCCTTGAAAGCCTGGTCTGTTGGGTCAGGCAGGAAGATTGCGCTGGTATCCACATTGAGTAAATCTTTGGCGTGATGCGCGATTCGATCCATTACGGTGGGCAGATTCAGCGTCGAGGAAATATCGCGGCCGACTTCATTGAGCGCGAGGCTTTCACGCGCGCGGCGTTTCGTCTCATCAAAAAGATGCGCATTCTCGAGCGCCACGCTGATGCTGTTTGCCAGCGTCACCAACAGGCTGACATCAGATGCCTTGAACGCATTTTCATGCTTGCTCTCGATGGTCATCACGCCGATGACTTCATCCGCATTAATGATCGGAACCCCAAGAAAAGAAAGAGTCGGAACAGGTTCGTCCCCAAGGGTGTAGCTGCCAAACTCGGCAGAACGCTCAGCCATGTGGTCGTTGATCACAAGCGGCTGGCGCGTGCGAATTACTTCCCATGTAAAGCCAACGCCGAGCGGCATGGGTTCAACATCAAGTTTGATGCCCTGATCTGTTATATAGGGAAACGAAACCATGTTCGCGACTTGATCGATCAGGCGGATGCTCATTTCCTGCGTGTTGAATATTGCGCTGATCTTATCTCCCACGATGTTGATCATCTCGCGGAATTCCAGTTTGGATGCCAGTGTTTCCTGCACCGAAGTAATGACCGCGAGCTCCGCGACGCGCTGCTGTTCCGCTTTGAACAGGCGCTGGGTTTCATCAAAGAGACGCGCGTTTTCGAGCGCAACGCCCATGCTGTTGGCAAGTGTGGTTAACAAACGCAAGTCTGAATTAGAGAATGCATTTTCACGATCAAGGTTTTGAAGTGAAATAATTCCTTTTGTCTCATCTCCAACCACCATTGGGACAAATACCGCGGCTTTGGGCGGGTCACCTGCAATGGAGAGTGGCTGTTTGTATTTAATCGCAACTTTCTTGAAGTTTTTATTTATCACAACAAGCTTGCGCGTTTCGGTGACATACTTACGAATGCCGATTGCCTTCATGGGATCTACGGAAAAACGTTGTCCGCGTTCGAGAACATAAGGATGATTCAGCAACCCCGTATTTTGGTCATACACCCCGATCATCACCACCTGCGCGTCGAAGATATCGCGGATCTTATCGCCGACCAGATCATAGATGGCTTGCATGTCCAGCCGGGAGGCAAGTGCCTCCTGCACAGAGTTGATGATATCCAGCTCGGCGGCGCGTTGAGCCAGTTGTTGTTTTATGGGAATCGCTGCGCTCTTTTTTATCACCCTCTTTTTTACGACTGCGACTTTTTTATTTACTTTTTTGGCTGCTACCTTTTTGACCATCTTAACCTCGACGTATAAAAAATGCAAAAGCAGTCCTGTAAAATATGTGCTTATTTTATCCCACAAAAGGGATGTTACCCATTGATGTCCAATTTGAAACGCAGAAGTAATTCTCAGTTAATTTTCGTATCGAAAAATAAAATTTGCTGGCATCATTTTTTAGTCCGGCGGGTATAATTCGGGCAATTAAATAACTAACCTTACGCACTTTAAATCTTTTGATGTCACCCTGAGCGACAGCGAAGGGTCTCTGAGATAATCGTAGAGGTTCTTCGCTTCGCTCAGAACGACATTGCGTAAGGTGAGTTAAATAAATTCCCAGATTTACTCTAAGACATATTCTTAGCCAAAGGATCTGCACATGACCACCATTTTTTTTGCAACGGACGTTCACGGTTCGGATATTTGCTGGAGTAAGTTTTTGAATGCGGGGAAATTCTATAACGCCGATCGGTTAATCCTCGGCGGTGACATGACCGGTAAGGCGGTTGTGCCTTTTATTCATCAGGGCGGGCAAAATTATCGCGTCACTTTACTGGAACAGGTGTTTAACTTAACGAACGAAGACGAACTTACGGACTTGAAGAAGCGCGTCCGCAGCCGTGGCTATTATCCCTACATGACCACTCCTGACGAGATCGCCGAATTGGAGAAAGACCCCGCTCGCGTCAGCAAAATCTTCTTGCAGGAAGTCTTGAAAGTCGTCCAGCAATGGATGGATCTTGCGGATAAAAAACTCGAAGGCACAGACTTGAAAGTGTATTGCTCACCCGGCAACGATGATATGGATGAAGTGGATGATATTATCCGCTCCAGCAAGCGCGTGATGCTCATGGAAGGTTTGGTGACGCAGCTCGACGACGACCATGAGATGATCACTTCCGGGTGGAGCAACCAAACTCCGTGGCAGACACATCGCGAAGAAAACGAAGACCAACTCAAGGTCAGGTATGAAGCGATGACTTCTCAACTCAAAAATCCGCATACCGCCATCTTCAATATTCACGTCCCGCCGTATAAATCCCAGTTAGATGAAGCCCCCGAATTGGATAAGGATCTGCGCCCCGTGCTGGCCGGCAACTCGATGAAACCCGTCGGCTCCACTGCTCTGCGCGCCGCGATTGAGAAGGTGCAGCCGCTGCTCGGCTTGCATGGACACATCCACGAAGGGCGCGGCTCATCACGGATTGGCAAAACGCTTTGCATAAATCCGGGTTCTATGTATGAACAGGGCACGCTGCTCGGCGCCATTGTCCAGTTGAAGAAGAACAAGATCGAGAATTACGTTTTGACAACAGGGTAATTGGTAGGGGCGTAGCACTGCTACGCCCTTACATGTAAATAAATCCACAAGAGGAGAGTGTTATGAGTGACTTGTTTATCCGTAAGGCGACTGGCTTGGTGCGTTCGTGGTCAGTCTTTGACGCGTTTGTGTACGCGTTCTTTTCGATCAATTTTGTGACGTTGGGATTTTATGCCTTCAGCCAGATGTATTTCTTCGGCGGTGGCATGATCAATGCTTTGCTTGTCAGCGCCATCTTCCTGATCTTTGAAATTATCGTCTACGCTTCGTTGATCGCGGTCATGCCGCGTTCCGGCGGTGACTATGTGTGGATGACGCGCATCTTTGGCGGCAGTATTGGCTTCATCCTCTCCATCACCGGCTGGTGGTTCACACTCTGGCTGTGGACTCCGGTCTACGGCGACATGCTCCGTCAGGTAGTGATTACGCCTATCCTCGGCGTGCTTGGAATGAAAGATGCGGCGCTTTGGTTTGCGGGAAAAGGCACGCCTTTGTTCGTCAGTTCCTTACTTGCGCTCGCCTTCGTTTCCCTTGTGATCTTCCTCGGCATGAAGACATACGCGCGTATTCAGAAATGGTCTTTCTACGCCGGTATGCTGGGATTGCTGATCGTGATCGTGCTCCTGTTCACCGGCAACCCCGAAAAATTCAAGGCTGGCTTTGAATCAAATTCAGCGGCGCTTTTCGGCACGCAGCCCGGTTTATATGATGCAACAGTGGCAGCCGGGCAAGCAGCTGGCGCAAGCACTCCACTCACCGGCGGATCGATCAACTTGATCTTCGTTACACTTCCATGGCTTGTCTTCTTTAACTTATGGCCCAACTGGGGCGCGACCCTATATGGCGAAGTGCGCGGTGCAACGGATTACAAACGTAATTTCTCAGGCATGGCTTGGGCGCTTGGCGCAGTCACCTTGCTTGGCATCGTCTTCTTCCTCGGTGTGAATAAAACCATCGGCTGGGATTTCTATATGCAAGCCAACGGCGCATGGTGGAACTATTACTGGGGCTATGTTCCCGATGTTTCTCCATTGCCAGTGTGGCCTTATCCTGCCATGCTTGCGGTCTTCCTGACTAGCAACCGCCTCGTGCAAATCATCGTCATGTTGTTGATGAGTTGCTGGTGGTTCGGCTGGGCTGGAACTTTGTTCCTTTCTTCCACGCGCGTAATCTTTGCCGCCGCCTTTGACCGCTTGCTCCCCGAAAAAGCAGCCGAGTTGAATTCCAGCGGCACACCCGTCAACGCGATGTTGTTGATGGTTATCCCCGCCGCCTTTGTCTCGTATCTTTATGCCTACGATGTGGGCGGCTTCATTTCCATCACCCTCGCGGCAACGCAAGGTATTGCGATCATGTATTTCGGCACAGCCATTGCGGCAATCATCCTGCCTTATAAGAAGAAGGAACTCTTCGAAGCATCCCCGATCGCGCAGATGAAAGTCGCTGGCATTCCGTTGATCACAGTTGCGGGTGTTGTTTTCGCCGGCTTCCTCGGTTTCCTGCTTGTCGAATGGCTGTTTGACCCCTGGTTGAACACCGGCGGTGAAGGCCCCGGCTTATATGGAATTAGTTTCAAGAACACAAATTCCATGATCTATCTGGGCGTATGTTATGCTTTGTCGGCAGCCATTTATTACGGCTTCAAGTCCTACCGCAAAAAAGGCGGCATCGATCTGGATAAAGTTCAGGCTGAAATTCCTGTTGAGTAACTAAATTCCACAAAGACCTGACAGGTTTTAAGAAACCTGTCAGGTCTTCTTTATTTATTGGAGTGCTCATGTCCATCATTGAACAAGTAGTTGCACAAATGGATGAGTGGAATGGCAAAGACATATCCATTCAACATCTTTCCGGCGGGTTGACCAACACGAACTACAAAGTCACAGTGGATGGCACGCCGTTTTTTATCCGCGTGCCGGGTGAGAGCACTGACCTGTTGGCGATTGACCGCAACAACGAACATCACAACAGCCAAGCCGCCGCCAATGCCGGTGTGGGTCCCAAAGTCTTAAAACATTTTCCCGAATATAACGTCATGGTTTTGGAATTCTTGAATGGACAAACCATGTCGAAGGATTCTTTAAATGCAGATGGAATGCCCGCGCGCATAGCTCACTCCATCAAAAGACTCCACGCGGGCTCGCGCTTCTTACTCGACTTCAATATGTTCCGCCTCACCGAATATTATCTCAGCCTGTGTAAAGAGCGCGGCATCACAACTCCCGCTGGATATTTGGAAAGAATGGATACGGTCGCGCAAATCGAAAAAACCATGTCCGCCAAACCGCTGGCGACTGTCCCGTGCAACAACGACCTGCTCGCCGAAAATTACATCGACGATGGCAAGCAGCTTTGGTTAATTGATTATGAATACAGCGGCAACAACGACCCAACTTTTGAACTCGGAAACACCTGTCAGGAAATGCAATTCAACGATGAACAGATCAACGAAGTCTGCGCGGCCTATTTTGGAAGTGCTACGCCGCAAATGATTTCGCGCATGAAATTAAATATGATCATGTCCGATGTCGGTTGGGGATTATGGGCGGCAATTCAAGCCAACATCTCCACCATCGAATTTGACTTTTGGGGTTGGGCGCTGGAGCGCTGGGGCAGGGCAGAGCAAAAAATGGACTCAGCAGATTTTCCAAATTGGCTGAAAGATGTGGGGAAGTAAAAAGGTATAGGTAAACAAGTAGACAAGGAAGCAAGTAGACCTGTATACATGTCTACTTGTTTCCTTATAAACATGGAAGCAGGTAAAACAAATGGAATCTAAACTAGACATTGTTCAGGAAATGCATCGCATTGTTGATGCTGCGAATGCCAGAAATATTCAAGCGCGTACCATTGGCGGGCTGGCTGTACAGGCGCATAATAAAACGAATCATAAATTATTCATCCGCCCTTATGGCGATCTTGATTTTGTAATCGCCAGCAAACAGCGCCGTGAATTCGAAGCCTTCATGCCGGAAGTTGGTTACAGTCCGCATAAACAGTTTAATGTGCTCAATGGCGCGCATCGACAAATCTATTATCACAACGAAAGCGACATGAAAATAGATATCTTCGTCGGCGACTTTGAGATGTGTCACAAGATTCCACTTGAAGAGCGCCTGAAAGCCGATCCGTTGACTATTCCGCTCGCGGAGTTATTTCTCTCCAAAGCGCAAATCGTGGAACTCAATCACAAAGACGCGTTGGATTTGACTTCCATTCTATTCAATAATGAAACTGGCACCGATGACGTTGAGAAGATCAACTTGAAGGTGCTGGCTCAATTGTGCAGCAATGATTGGGGTTTGTATAAAACGACATCCATTAATTTGGGGCGCGTGGAAGAATTGGTCAACAAGGAACTTGCCGGGGAAGAAAGAGACCTTGTACTAAGTCGTGTGCATGAGATACAAAAAACATTTGCAGAAATGCCGAAGCCAATCGCATGGCAGTTGCGTGACCGCGTTGGTACGCGTGTGAAGTGGTATATTGAGGTTGAAGAAGTAAGCAGGTAAACAGGCATTTGCGAGGATAATATGACAAACGTAATAGTTTCTGCAAACGAAGCGCGATTGATTCAATCTATTGAGAAGATTGTCTCGCCGCTTATTCACGAAGGTGTGTTTGAGAACTTCGAACGCGCTTTGCATGCTTTACTGTTGGATTATGTTGATCGTCATATCTCAATTTATGCAGATAAAAATGCTGAATTCGAAACACGTTATAAGCAAAATTTTGATGCGTTTACGGCTTCGCTAAAAGATCGCGCGACGCCTGAACAGGAAGATGAATGGATGGACTGGGAGTCTGCGATTCTTTTTCTTCGGAAATGGCATACTATTCGCGAGCAAGTAGTTGAGCAAACAGTTAAAGATGACACTGATCAATGATCTGCTTGTGCGGATGCGTGCTTTTCCAGAGTTGAGTGATATTGAAGTTGTTGAACATCAATCTATAGATGATGAAACATTCACTTTTAAAATTCGCGCTACGATTGTTCCCAACTTTTTACAGGTTCGTTTTTTAGCAGATAAAGACCTCAAACGGTATTCGTTTCAACTGTATAGCGATCATCCGCTTTTGCGTTGGGATAATGCGCCTCATTATTCAAACCTTCCTAATTTCCCACATCACTTCCACGATCAAAATGAATCTATTTCTTCTTCAATATTGACTGGAAATTTACTTGATGATTTTGATATTGTGATGATAGAAATAAAGAAATTCATGAACTTATAATTTTTTATTGATTAAGATGAAAAAACGACTCCGACTCTTTCTCGCCATTTTTATTCTTACGATTTCTATCGCGCTTTTGATATGGGGATATGCGCCAAATCCGCGCGAGGTGCGTGTGCAGCCGATCGCGCCGACTGAGATGCAGCTGCCTGTGCCATAGTATGAACCTGTCTATTTTTTCTCTTCGCAAATTATTCGTTATCTCTGTCTTGATTTTTGTCATCACCGGATGTGCCTCGACAGAGAACGGTTTACAGGGCGCAGGTGGGAAGGGCCCCGAACCTACTTCTGCCGCGTCGATACCTGCGCAGCCGACTCAAATTCCTGTTCAACCTGCCATTCCTGAATCGCGTCGTTTGACGTTGGAGTTCCCGCCGAGGATGCGCGCGGGCGTGGAAGGCGATATTATCCGCTTGACGCTGGAGGTGGATGATCTCGGCAACATCACGCCGACTGCGAAGGTTGAAGGAAATGTTGTAGTGGGGGAGACGATTCAGACCCCTGACTTATATGAAACGCATAACGTCACCGCAGAAGCAAAGTTGGATCTCGCGGGGTTTACTGTCCAACCGCCGGGTGCGATCTACGAGCCGCTCAAACGCGGGCAATCGGTCACATTTTATTGGAGCATCAACCCGCACGAGACAGGAAAATATCGGGGGACGGTCTGGCTGCATTTGAATTTTGAGAATCGCTTGACGGAAGAAAAAGACCGCGTGGCGATATCCGCGCAGATGATCGAGATCGAGGCAGTGGATTTCTTCGGGATGTCGGTCAATGTCGCGCGGACATCGGGTGTGGTCGGCTCTTTTATCGGTGGAATCATCGGGTTTTCGTTCCTCGAAGATATCGTTAAGTGCATATTTATAACGTCTGATGTGAAATAGAAATGAGTTGACAAGGAAAGGGGATGCGCTCAAGATAGAATTTGCAGAAACCAAATCTTGAGTCCCATGACAAGTATGTCCATTTCTGATTTTTTGACAATCATTTATGTTCTTGTGATGACTGATATCAATCTTACGGGAAAGAATTGCTGAAAGGAAAAGTTGGTAAAAAGCCAACCTTAGCGACAGCGTGGTGATGACATTGATGTTAGCGCAAGATTTCGTTTGTACCCGTCTGAATAGATATTTTGCTCTCACCAGACTTTTTTTGGAAAACGGGTTTTGAATCGCAACACATCATCTATAGCCGCTGCAAATCTGATTGCGAAGCGATGATGATGATGAATAAATTAGGTAGGCTTTGTGTTTATTTCATTTCCAAAAACATTAGCGTGTTATTCAAAAAAACAGTAAAATAAGGCAAGGAGATCGCTCTATGCCTTCATTAAATGACATTCTCGCAGTGATTTTGGGTGGGGGTCGAGGTGCGCGCCTGTATCCGTTAACACAAATGCGCTCCAAGCCCGCCGTGCCCATCGCAGGCAAATATCGCCTCATTGACATTCCCATCAGCAATTGTATTAATTCAGAGATTTTTCGAATTGCGATTCTTACGCAGTTCAACTCTGTGTCGCTGCATCGCCATATCACGCGCACATATAATTTTGATGCGTTCCATACCGGATGGGTGCAAATCTGGGCTGCGGAACAAACCATCGAAAGCGCGGACTGGTATCAAGGTACAGCCGATGCGGTGCGTAAGCAAACGCTTGAAATTGCGTCTTCCGGCGCGAAGAATGTTCTCATCCTTGCGGGCGACCATTTGTACCGCATGAATTACAAGGCGATGGCGGAATATCATTGGGCAATGAAAGCTGATATTACCGTCGCAGTGCAGCCTGTAATGACGGAAGAAGCCCCGCGTTTTGGCATTTTAAAACGCGAGCAAGATGGACGAATTTCATCTTTCGTTGAGAAACCTAAAGACCCCGAAATTCAAAAAAGATTTGTCAGCCGCAGCGACCCGAAGCGCCCGTTCCTCGGCTCGATGGGAATTTACCTCTTCAATACAAATGTATTGATGGAACTGCTGGCGAACTTCCCCAACTATGATGATTTCGGCGGAGATATTATTCCGCAGGCGATTAAAACCCATTCAGTTTACGGATTTGATTTTGACGGCTACTGGCAGGATATTGGAACGATCCGCTCGTTCTATGAAACCAACCTTGCGTTGACCAGCCCCAACTCGCCGTTTAATTTTCACGATGCAGAAGCGCCGATCTATACCGATACGCGCTTCCTCCCGTCTTCCAGCGTGGAGGATAGTCAATTAAAGAATGTCCTTCTCGCCGAAGGATGCCGCATTGAACGCTGTGAAATCTCTCATTCGATTGTAGGGATCGGCAGCAAGATCGGTTCGGGTACTATCATAAAAGACAGTATCCTGATGGGCGCAGATTCCCAGGACCGCGGCGGCATTGGCATGAACTGTCATATTGAAGGCGCCATATTGGATAAGAATGTGTTTATTGGTGATGACGTTGTCATTCGTCCCTTCCCGCGCAACATAGATATGGATAACGCAAAATGGTATGTGCGTGACGGCGTTGTTGTCATTCCCAAAGATGCCGAGATTCCAGCCGGTACGAAGATCGCCCCGGAATAAACCTGAATTGCAATTCACCTGTCATTACTCCTCGCGCAAGTCAACTTTAAAATTATGCTATACTCGCATATTATGAAATCATCGCGCAAATATTGGCTGCGCTGGGCAGAGACCTTGCGCCGGTATCAACTTCACGAATTGACTGCCTCACTCCTTGAAGCTGGAAGTCCTTTTTCGCTGCTTGGAGCGCAGGCGCTTTATTTTGGACGGGGATTCATCGAGAGTGATCAGTTAACCGCGCTCGCAGAAACATTGGAGGAAGAAGATGAAGCGCGTGCTTTCGCGTTCCTTCTGACTTCGGAGAAGATTGCCCAATGATGGAATTAATCTCCCTCGGGTTTATTGGCGCGAGCGCTTTCCTGCTGCTGATAATCACATTATGGAAGCGAAAATCTCCCATTAATTTTCGTGATATTCCCGCGCTGGCCCGTTTGTATCGCACGCTTGGATTAAGTATCGAAGATGGCACCCGTTTACATATTTCACTCGGGAGCGGAGGTTTGCTGGATGCGCGCGGCGGTTCCGCGCTTGCCGGTCTGGCGATGCTGCGGCATATTGCGGAGCGGACTTCTGTAAGCGATAAGCCTGTCGTTGCTTCTGCGGGTGACCCCGCAATTGGTTTGCTGGCGCAGGATACTTTGCAATCCGGTTATCACGCCGCTAATGTGGATGATTTATATGTACCGACCTCTGGTCGTGTAACAGGTTTGAGCCCGTTCAGCTATGCTGCCGGCGCGATGAATATCTCGCAGAATGAAAATGTTTCCGCAAATATTATGATCGGTCACTTTGGCGCAGAAGCAGCATTGCTTGCCGATGCCGCCGATCGCGCAAATGTGACCTTGATCGGCGCAAGTGATGACCTTGCCGGTCAAGCCGCGTTATTTGCAAGTACGCAGGACGCCTTGATTGGCGAAGAACTTTTTGCGGCGGGTGCATACCTCGGCGCGGGAGTTTCACATCGCGCGAGTTTAACTTTGCAGGATCTCCTGCGCTGGCTGGTGATCATCGCTTTATTGGGCGGTGTTGCTGCCAAGATCGTGGGGGTTATCTAATGCGGGTACTTACAGCTGCCATTGCCATTGCCGCAGGTTTTTTGATCCTGGCTGGATACTTCTTCCCTGTGTTTGCCCCTGTTCAAACGCTTTTATTAAATTGGGCCATTATCCTTGCGGGCGCAGCTGCTCTCGTGGGGGTGTTGAATTTAATTACAGTACATTGGGATAAAATCCGCCGTCGCGAAAAGAGCAGTGGATACAGCGCGCTGCTTATCCTTGGCATAATGGTGGCGGTGCTTGTGTTTGGTATTGTGCGACAACCCGCGATTATGCACGCAATGATGAATGGCATCATCATTCCCGCCGAAGCCGCGTTGATGGGCTTGCTGATCATCTCGCTGCTTTATGCTGCCATCCGCCTTTTACGCCGGCGCGCCGATGTAATGAGCATTGTCTTTTTGATTACGGCGGCCTTGCTCATTTTGGGCTCGGCAACTTTACCTTTTGGAAATATTCCCGTACTTGGCACATTGATCCGTCCGTGGGTGTCAGGTGTGTTGGCACTTGGCGGCGCGCGCGGAATTTTGATTGGCGTTGCGCTTGGCGCGTTGACGACCGGCTTGCGTGTGTTGTTCGGCGCAGACCGTCCTTATGGGGGTAACTAATGGCCGATGCGATCAAGTGTCCTGTTTGCGGCGAGAATAACCCGAAGGAATTCGAGTTTTGCCAGTATTGCCAGTCGCGCTTGCAGCCGTTGACCGGTCCTCTTAAAGGCGCAGATGCGCCCATCAAGCCTGGATCGGCTCCCACCAAAAAAACAACTGCCGACCTTGAACAGGTTCTGCCGCAATGGTTACGGGATGCGCGCAGCTCCGCGCGTGACGCGTCTGAAGGCGACCTTCCGCAAACCCCGCAATCAAAAACATCTCCCCGTCCTCCCGCTCCTACTCCCCCTCGTCCTTCCGCACCCCAGGATTTGTTGGCAGGTTTGCGATCACAGGCAGAGGATGAGGATGAAGAGACTCCCGATTGGCTGGCGAATATTACCGGAGGCACGCCCGGCTCGAAGAAGTCAACAGACGATTCTTCTGACGTACGCTGGGTCGAGTTGGGTGGTGCAAAAGATTCCGCAAATGAAGCAGATACGCCTTCATGGCTGCAGGGCCTGGCTCCGCTTGAACCGCAGTCTGCTCAACAACAAGATGGCTTAACTGATTGGATGCACGATAGCGACGCAGCGCAACAGCCCGCTGCTGAGTCACCGGACTGGCTGCGCCAGACACCTGCAGATGACAACGACAAATCATTCACTAATTCCGCGGATACGTTCACGCCCGCTGATTCTTCCGACACGCCCGATTGGCTGCGTCAAATGCAAGCAGCGGATTCTGCCACGCAAAACAATGCTGCGCCCGCCGCAGATAATGCACCTGATTGGTTGAATTCTTTAGACTCACAAAGTAATGCCGCCCCAATTACTTCTGATAAACCGGATTGGTTAAGATCTTTGGACGTAGCGGATTCAGGTTCACAAAATAATGACAACCTGTTCGGTAGTGCCGCCCCCGCTGCATCTGACACGCCTGACTGGTTAAAATCTTTAGGTTCACCAGATAACGCTGCGCCGGCGCAATCATCCGATACGCCGGATTGGTTGGGCGCTTTAGACTCAGCAGATTCAAGTTCACAAAATAATGACGCTTTGTTCGGCGGCGCAGCGACGCCATCTGCGTCGGATACACCTGACTGGTTGAAATCTTTAGGTTCACAAGATAATGCTGTACCAGCGCAATCATCTGATACACCTGATTGGTTGGGTTCTTTAGACTCAGCAGATTCAAGTTCACAAAATAATGACGCTTTGTTTGGCAGCCCTGCGACGCCATCTGCGTCGGATACACCTGACTGGTTGAAATCTTTAGAATCGACAGATTCAAGTTCGCAAAATAATGACGCTTTGTTTGGCAGTGCTGCGACACCGTTCGCAGCGGATACCCCTGATTGGTTGAAGTCTTTAGGCTCAGCGGATTCTGGCGTGCAAAGTAATGCTGTGCCATCCGCGTCTGAAACACCAGATTGGCTGCAAGGCCTCGGTTCAGAGACCCCATCTGCGCCTGTGTCAGCGCTAACTTCGCCGGCAGATGATGATTGGCTTAAGGGAATGCAGAGTGGTGGGAGTCAGTCCGCGCAGAGCGATCCATTATCTGAAGCTGACATGCCATCGTGGTTGTCGGATTCGTCCGCTCCCGCTTCTCCAACCCCTGAAATAGAGAGCGATGATGCCGCGTTGGGTGATGTCCCCGATTGGTTGAAGGCAGCCGCGCCGCAATCATCCATTTATGATGACCTGCCTCTCGCACAGCAGCCGGCTGCCCCCGTTGAGTCTTCTGACGCGCCCGATTGGTTGAATGCATTCAAATCTCTTGACCCCGCGCCGCCGGTGCAGTCACAGTCTTCCTCCACGTTTGATTCTGATTCATCTTTAGGCGGAAGCAGCGACGCGCTCTTTACGGATATGCCCGATTGGCTTTCCGGTTCAGTTGAGAATCCTGCGCCAAGCCCCGCGTCTGAGCCTCCCGCTGAGGGTGAGATCGAAGCGAGTCAATTGCCATCCTGGGTACAAGCCATGCGCCCGGTGGATACTGGCGTCGAGCAGATTTCCGCTTCTTCAAGCGAACAGAAGCAGCTTGAGGCACGCGGCGCATTAGCGGGCTTGCAAGGTGTACTGCCTGCCGCGCCGGGTTATGCGCCGACCAGTAAACCAAAAACCTATTCGCTTAAGTTACAAGCGACAGATGAACAGTTATCACAAGCGGCTTTGTTGGAGCGAATTCTTGCTGCCGAGGCTTCACCAGTCCCGATCGCTTCATTCTCCACATTGCGTTCTTCGCGGGTTTTGCGCTGGTCGCTTGCTTTTGTCTTTTTTGCAGTGGTGTTCGCAATCTTATTCCTGCGCACGCAAATCTTCTCACTACCAGTGGGCGTACCGTTTGAAATTGACGGCGCGCTGAAAGCGGTGCAATCCATTCCTGATGGCGCGCCTGTACTTGTTGCCTTCGATTATGAGCCCGCGCGCGTCGGCGAAATGGAAGCCGCCGCAGCCCCCATGTTTGACCAGATGGCTTTGCGTCCTCCGCGTTTCACCTTTATCTCGACCAACGCGAACAGCTCCATATTGGCTGAGCGTTTTATGATCACAGGCCCCATGGCAGATCACTACAAAAATGGATTGCAATATTTGAACCTGGGTTACCTGCCCGGCGGTCAAATGGGAATCCGCGCGTTTGTGCAAAATCCGCGCGCGGCAACTCCTTTCGATGTGACCTTTACGCGCGCATGGGATTCCACTCAGTTGAAGGATGTAAATTCATTTTCAAATTTTGCGGCGTTCATCATTATTACAGATAGCGCCGACTCAGCCCGCGCGTGGATCGAGCAAACGACTTTTGAGCGCGGCTCCATGCCGGTTGTCGTCATCTCCAGCGCGCAATCTGCGCCGATGATCCAGCCGTATTATGATTCAGGGCAGATCAGGGGATTGGTCAGCGGTTTATATGGCGGCGCGATCTTTGAGCAGAATAATGCGGGTCGTCCCGGAACTGCGCGCATTTATTGGGACGCTTACAGTATTGGTATGTTGATCGCAGCGCTTTTGATCGTGGGCGGCGGCCTATGGAATTTGTTTTTGGGTTCACGCGACCGGGCAGCAGCAACAAGAGAGGTGAAATAAGATGAACATTTCTCTTGACTTGATCTCAGGTGCGTTGAGTTTCTTATTTACATTATTGATCTTCAGCTATGCGATCGGAGATAATCCGCTTTTTCGCATTGGCGTTTATATCTTTGTGGGCGTTTCCGCAGGATACATTGCATCAGTTGCCTTTTGGCAGGTACTTTATCCTAAACTCATCTATCCTTTGATGAATGGCAGTTTGATCATGTTTGTGCCTTTGCTTTTAGCCGTGTTGATCTTGATGAAGGTCTCGCCGCGACTCGCCGGTTTGGGAAGCATCGCAATGGCGTTCATGGTGGGCGTTGGCGCGGCAGTGACCATCGCGGGCGCGGTTTCAGGTACGCTGATCCCGCAGGTGATGGGGACGATCAACGGGTTTGATATAAATATCGCAGCCGCGCGCGGCGTCGGCCTCATTGAAATGATTTTCAATGGCGCGTTCATTCTCGCAGGCACGATATTCTCGCTTTCCTATTTCCACTTTGGTGCGCGCCCCCATGCAGACGGCTCCATGCATCGTTTGGGTTTTATTGAGATCATGGCGTGGGTTGGGCGTATCTTTATCGGCATCACGTTGGGCGCGATCTTCGCGGGGTTATACGCTGCCGCGCTGACTGCGTTTATCGAACGTATCAATTCACTGATTAACTTCATTGGGAGTTTCCTGTAATATGCCTTCTTCATTAGTGGACGGGAACTCTCTTCTCGCTTTGGATGTCGGCGCGGCAAGCACGCGCGCGGTTCTATTTGATGTGGTCGAAGGCGAATATCGCTTTGTGGCTTCTGGTAATGCTCCCTCCACAGTTGAAGCACCTTTTAAGGATGTGAGCGAAGGCGCGCGTAACGCCATCGAGAATTTGCAGGCGATTTTAGGCAAAACATTATTAGACAATTCTCGCAACCTGATCACGCCGAGTCAATCCAATGGAACGGGCGTCGATGCGCTGGTTGTCAACTTATCCGCAGGCCCAACCATCCGCACAGTGATCGTGGGACTGCTGAAAGATGTCTCGCTTGAAAGTGCGCGCCGTCTGGCGGAATCCACGTATGCGCGTATTGTTGAAACGATCGGCATGAGTGACCCGCGCAAACCCGAACAGCAGATTGATGCCATTTTGCGCGCTAAACCCGACCTTGTGGTGATCACAGGCGGAACGGATGGCGGTGCATCGCGCTCCATCCAAAAATTACTTGAGCCGGTTGGTCTGGCAAGTTTTTTGATGCCCGAAGAAAAACGTCCCATGGTTTTATTCGCGGGTAATGAAAAACTCCAGACTTCCATTAAAAATTTACTTGAAGGACAAACTGCTTCTCTCCATTTCAGCCCCAATGTTCGCCCTTCGCTTGAGACTGAAGACCTCGACCCTGCGCAGAGTGAACTCGCGCACATGTATGTGGATATTCGCAAACGACAGATACAAGGCGTTGATTTGTTAAACATCTGGTCCGGCGGACATGTCTTGCCGACGGGTTATGCCACCGGGCGCATGGTGCGCTTCCTTGCAAAAATTTATGCTTCAAGCAAAGGAATCTTAAGCGTGGATATTGGCGCATCCGCTTCGATCATCGCTGCGGGCTTTCAGGATAAATCCACGTTAAATATATATCCGCAATTTGGGTTGGGGGAGAACCTTCCGGGCTTGCTCCATTACACGACACTTGAAGATATTCTGCGCTGGTCGGTGCTGGATATTTCTGCGGGCGTTTTGCGTGATTATCTTTATCAGAAATCGCTGTACCCATCCGCACTTGCCGCGACCAAGGAAGACCTTGCAATGTCTCATGCCGTTGCGCGGCAGGCATTGTACCTTGCGATGCAATCCGCGCGGCGCGATTTTCCACCCAAGGCAGCGAACATCAAGTCGAACTTGACTCCGCTCTTCGAACCGATCCTCGCGGGTGGCGGCGCGCTGAGCGATGCTTCACGCCCCGGACAGGCTTTGCTGCTGCTGCTCGATGCTTTGCAGCCTGTTGGTGTTACCACGATCATTCTCGATCAAAATAACCTGCTGCCTTTATTGGGCGCGGCCGCTTCACAGAATAATATACTTCCGGTGCAAGTGCTTGAATCGGGCGCGTTCTTGAGTGTGGGTACGGTTGTCTCACCGGTTGTGGATGCGAACTATGGCACGCCGGTTCTGCGCGCAAAGTTGATTTATACAAACGGCTCCGAGGCGCGTATCGATCTGAAATACGGCAGCATTGAAACCCTGCCTTTATCAAGCGGCGAAACAGGTACGCTGGAAATCCAAACCCTGCGCGGCGCGGATATTGGCTTTGGCCCCGGACGCAACGGTAAATTCCCGGTTGGCGGCGGCGCATTGGGCGTGGTCTTCGATGGCCGCGGACGCCCGCTCAACCTTCCCGCCGATGGCGTGCGCCGGCGCGAACTCATCAAAAAATGGTCCTGGACGCTGGGAGGCGAATAGAAATGCAAGCGCCTGTGAATCACATTATCGGTTTTGCAAATATTATCCGCGAGCGGTTATTGCCTGTGAAAGGTGATACGCTCGTGCGCCTTAATCAAAAAGTCAGTTCAAACGATGTGGTTGCTGAAGCGCATTTTGCGCGCGAGCATGTCTTGTTGGATGTGGCGCGTATCTTACGCGTAAATCCAAACACAGCCGATAAGTTGATCAAATGTAAGATGGATGAGCGCCTTGCTACTGGGGCGGAGATTGCATCGGGCAAGGGACTCTTTCCGCGTAGGGTTACTGTTCCGCGTGAGGGGCGCGTGGTCATAATCGGCGGCGGGCAGGTGCTCATGGAAGTCGGCGAATCGAAGATCGAATTACGCGCGGGTATTCCCGGCACGGTGCTTGGCATTGTCCCTGACCGCGGTGTAGTGATCCAAACTACGGGCGCGTTGATTCAGGGCGTGTGGGGCAACGGGCGCATTGATGCGGGGCAGCTGGTGAACCTCTCGGAAGGCCCCGAAGGCGTGCTAACCTCCGCGCGGTTGGATGTCAGCCTGCGTGGCGCGGTGATCCTCGGCGGTATGGTCAAAGACGCAGAGACGCTAAAAGTCGCGGGGGAATTGCCCGTGCGCGGACTGATCCTCTCGAGTATTTATCCATCCCTGATCCAACAGGCGCGCGAGATGCGCTACCCGATCGTTGCGATAGATGGTTTTGGACCCATGCCGATGAATTCCGCGGCGTATAAATTGCTTAGCACGAATGTCAAACGCGACGTGACCATCAATGCGGAACCCTATGACCGTTACACCGGTTCGCGCCCCGAAATAATCATTCCGCTGCCGATCTCTTCCGAAGCGCCTGACCTGCACGAAATGGAAACCTTCGCGCCCGGCCTACAGGTGCGGATGCGCCGTCCACCCGCGTTGGGGATGATCGGCTCGATCGTAAGTATAAAACCCGGTTTGACGGTGCTTTTTAGTGGACTGCGCGCGCGCGCCGCCGAAGTGAAACTTGAAAATGGCGAAACCGTTGTTGCGCCTCTCGTAAACCTCGAAGTTGTGGGATAATAGCGCGAAACATTAAGTGATCAATGCGTCGCATTTGTTTGACAGGTATTTTCTGGTAAACACGGTGCGATGCAGTCAGATTGAATCAATAAACAGGAGTGTGCTTCATGGCTTTTGATGAAAACAACTACGAAACGACGCCTACTGATGGAGAAGACCTTCCCGAAGAGTCAAATAATAATCGCACCTTCATGATCGCGGTGGGGATCCTTGGCGGTTTGATCTTGATCTCAGTGGCATGTTTGGGTGGAGTCTATTTGTTCGGTAGAGGCGGCAGCGGCACAGCTCCCGCTGACCAGGAGCTGGCTGCGCAGGCAACGCAAACTGCGCTTTCCGCGCAGAGTTTTATTAATCAGGCGTTGACTGCGACCTTCCAGGCCGCCATTTTGCCGACTGCCACGCTTTCGCCCACGCCTACATCAACCCCTCCGGTAAGCCTGCCTTCCCCAACCAATACCCCTGATCCGGCGATTGCCACAGCTCTGGGCGGCGGAGTTGGCACACAGGCTGCCGCTACTTCAACCGTTGCTGCTGCATTAACCCAAGCCGCTGCCGCACAGAAAACTGTTGCCGTGCTCCCCAGCCAAACTCCCTCTTCTCTAGCTAAAGGCGGTATTGCGGATGAATACGGACTGCCCGGTTTGGTAGTGATGGCGCTCGCGTTTATCATCGTCATTTTGTTCGCGCGTAGGTTACGCGTTTCGCCAACTCGATAAATTTTGTTAAAAGATAATCGCCGCATCTGATTTTCAGGTGCGGCGATTTTTTTATTTCAAGAGCAATGGTCTTCTTTCCATTCATCCCTCATCTTTCATCATTTATCCTTTATCCTTTCCTACACCACGCTCTCGGCCACAGTCTTTCCATAATCAAGCAGCGCTTTGACCATTTCCGTGCTTCTGCCTTCCGCGTACACGCGCAGCACGGGTTCTGTTCCAGACGGGCGAATCAACAGCCACGAGTCATCCGCCATAATGTATTTCACACCGTCGCGCTGACTGATCTCATCCACTTTTTGACCGCCAATTTCACCCGGCGCTTTTTGGGTGAGGAACTCGGTCATCTCGGCTTTGGCAACGGGGCGACTCAGGCGCAAGTCTACTCGCTCGTACAAAGCGGGCCCTACATCCGCGAGCAAATCATTTACCATTTCGATCAGCGGTTTTTTCGCTTCGGCAATCATCTCGACGAGCAGCAAGCCCATGATCGGACCATCGCCTTCGGGGATGTGTCCCTTGAATGAAATGCCGCCGGATTCCTCGCCGCCGATTAAGACATCTTCCTTCATCATATAATCCGCGATGTGATTGAAGCCCACCGGCGTTTCATATAATTTCAAACCGTAGCGTTTTGCCAGACGGTCAATCATACGCGTGGTCGAAACCGTGCGCACGACTGCGCCTGTCAGGCCGCGTTTTTCAGCCAGATATTTTAATGACAGCGCCATGATCTTATGCGGATCGACGAAATTCCCGCGTTCATCCATTGCGCCGATTCTATCAGCGTCACCATCGGTCACTACGCCAAAATTTCCCATCCCCGAGCTGACAGCGGATGCCAGCGCGCCGAGATTCTTCGCGATCGGTTCCGGGTGTACGCCGCCGAAGCCGGGATTCATATCGCTGCGGATCTCGGCAATCTCACAGCCGGTTCCTTGCAGGAAGGCTTTGATTACGCCGCGACCCGAGCCATACATCGCATCCACCACAAAGCGCTGCGGATTTTCGGCGATGATATCGGTGTTGATCAGCGTGCGCAGGTGATCAAAATACGCGGGCAGCGGATTGAAGCGCTGGATCAAATTTGCGCTGCGCGCTTTTTTGAAATCCATCAAGTTGGGGCCGCGCGCCTGTTCTTCGTTGTCGTTGATATACACTTCCACGCGGCGACATTGCTCGGATAATGCCGAGCCGCCGAACGCGCCTTTCAACTTCACGCCGTTGTAGCGCGGCGCATTATGCGAAGCCGTAATCATCACGCCCGCGATGGCGTTATTGTTTTTGACCGAAAATGAAATTGCCGGAGTCGGCGAATCAGATTGCGCCAGCATGACGATGAATCCGTTTGCAGCGAGGACGCGCGCCACTTCGCCCGCGAAGCGATCCGAAAGAAAGCGGGTATCGTAGCCGATCACGATCTTGGTGCGGTCAACATCCGGGGATTTATCCCAATGATCCGACGCGACCGCATCCGCGATGGCTTGCGCCACGATGCGTAAATTGTCGAATGTAAATGTATCTGAAATGACGGCGCGCCAGCCGTCGGTGCCGAAATGAATGGGCATGTGAATTCTCCAAAGAAGATGTGGATTTTTATTTTTCTCAAACCCTGAAAGGCTGAAATTTTTATAGATCGCAGATGTTTGTTATTCAATCCCGAAGGGATGGCATGATTCGACTCGGAAAAGCATGACACCCCTTCGGGGTTACGATACCAATTGCGTACAAATCTATAATCATTCCACTCCTGCGGAGTTGCGTTTGTATAAGGTGAGTGATTAACAAAAAAACCCTTTGGGTTTCTTGCGAAAGATATGTGCGCTAGAGAAGTGAATCAAAAAGTTATGGTGCAGGTGTAATACCTTGCGCGGGGTTGTCGTAGACCACAACCGATGCCAGCAGCCAGCCTTCCACATATACTCCTCGATTAGAGGCAAAGACATGCAGCCATTGATCACCGTTCACAATGCGCGCATCGGTCTGTATTTCAACGACAGTGCCGTTTGGTAATGTGTCAATATATTTCCCGCCGGGTGTTTGGCGTAAATTCGTGCCGCCGGCTTCCTTCGCGCTGACTTTGCCGAGGATGGTTTGAGGGGCGATCGTAATGGTGGGCGTTACGCTTGGCTGGATCGTTACTGTCGCTGTGGGTGAATTGCCTGGCGTTACTGAGATGACCGTCGCTGTTGCGCTGGCTGCTTTTGTCAACGTCGGTGTACTACTTAAGGTGGGTGTGGTGCTTGATGTGACAGTAGATGTGATCGTCCCGTTTGGTGTGAGCGATGGCGTGATGGTTGCTGTATTGGTGGGGCGCGGCGTATTCGTGGAGGTGGGGGAGGAGGTGGAACTTGGAGTTGCCGATGGAATTGGGGAGGGAATCAAAACGGTGGGAGTCGCTGTCGCGCTGGCTTGGGGGGCGGCTGGAATTCCTCCGCCCGTTAATATTATCAGCGCGCCAATAAATATCAGCAGGGTGATTACACTCATCACAATGCCTGCGGCGGTGGGGCGAAGTTTTAGGAAAAAGAGGGTGATCAATCCGAGAACACTTGCGAGGGCAAAGTGGACGCCAAAGACGAGCAGACCCTGGGGCCAGATGCCTTCCACGCCGGAGCCGAGGCCAAATCCGCCCGCGTTGATGGGCAGATAAAATGCGTAGGCGATGAGGATGCTTGGGAGGAAGGGTTTGTCTTCGGAGCGCGCGAAGGATGCGACGAGTGTGATCGCTGCGATGGAAAGCACGACCAGTTCGGGAATCCATAAACGCGCGTGGATGAAAACGTTGGTGAGTGTAATGGGGAGAAAGAGCCGCGCTGCGAAACCGGTTAAGACTCCGCCGAAGAAAACGATCACGCCGCTGATGAGCAAAGCCATGATGGTTTCAAAAAGAAAACGCGGCTTGCCGGTTAAGATCGCGAGCAGGAAGCCCACCCAGGGAGTCATGATCGGTGTGACCAGAATGCCGAGCAAAAGCACGGCTTGCGAATCGAGTAAAAAGCCAAGACCTACAATTGCGCCGCAGACAAGCGAAAAGACGAAGAGTTCAAGCGATGGATAAGCGCGGCGTGAAAGCGTGGAGATGAGCGCTGCTTGACCTTCGGCGTCGGCCGGGAACATCTCCTGGCGCGCGGCGCGTCTACGGCGCGCACGCACAGCGGATGCGCTGGATTCAGGCGCACGTTTGGGGGCAGGGTCATTGGTTGGGATAATGGGATCGTCGGGAAAGGACATATTAAAATCTATTATATAGCATGTTCATGGGTTTATGTGCGCGCCGACAGCAATTCTCAGTATGGTTTTTATTTATCCACAGATTTCGCTGACCTCACAGATTAAAAGAAAAAATCTGCTAAATCTGCGCGATCTGTGGATATAGGTTTTTCATAATGAGAATTGCTGGGGGGTAGCCTCCGATAGAGCGGGGAATGTTTATCTTGAGTTGAAACTCATCTTGTCTTTGACTGCGTTTGGCAATTCGGGCAGGCGGCTGCGCTCCACAAGAAATGTGGCGATCTCGGTTAACTCTTTGAAGATATAGTGTTGACTCAACGCGCCTTCAAGGTAGCCAGCTCCGCTGGTGCCGCCGGTGCCGACGCGCATCCCGATCATGCGGCGTACCATCAGGATGTGTTTGTAACGCCAATTGGAAAGTAGTTCGTCGATCGCAATTAATACGCTGAGCAATTCAAACGGCAGTTGAAAAATGGGCAGGTTGCGATACAGCATGATGAACAACACGGCGCGCATCGCGGGCGCGGAAAATTCCCCACGCCCCTCTTTGAAGAAGACATTTTCGAAATCTTCCAGCCGTCCTTTTTCATTTGCAGACAAACTGTCTTGATAGATTCTTTTATAGTCGAGCCAGAATTTATCGGCGCTGTCATCATTGGGATGATATTGGCTTTGATATTCTTTCCATAATTCCGCGTCAAAAAATGGTGTGCGTTCTGCCCATTTGATGACAAGGTCTTTCAGCGTGGATGTGGCTTCAGCCTGATTGACGGCGTCGAAGTCGCTTTGGATGAATCCGCCTTTGCGCGTGTGTTTGTAATAATCGGCTTTGTATCTTTGTTCCATCTTCAAGCCGAGTTTGGCTTCGATCAACCTGAACTGCGCGCTTTGAAAACCGGAAGAAGGGACGAGATAATTCCTGAATTCAAGGAAATCCATGGGCGTCATGGTTTCGAGAATATCCACTTGTTTGTTGAGCAGTTCAAGAATTTTGACGACGCGCTTTAATTTATGGACAGCATTACTCATATCACCGGAGTTATCGTTGATGTCGTCCTGCGTGAATATGCCGTTGACCAGATCCAATTCGTAAATGATTTGTTTGAACCATAATTCATAGGCTTGATGAATCACGATGAATAACATTTCATCACCAGCGCCGTTTGGCAGGTGCGCGGTTTTGGGATGCTGGCTGTTTAGAATTTTTTCGAGTTCGAGGTAGTCTGCGTAATAAAGGGCGTTTTCTTCGTTTGTCATAGGGAGACCTCACTTTTAGAAATATGTTATTGCGAGGAGCGCTCTTGTACTTTGCGACGAAGCAATCTCCTAATCACGGGGAGATTGCTCACCGCACTGCGTGCGGCGCAAGTGTCGTCGGGAAGTGCGCCCTCCTCGCAATGACGGGGATTATAGGGGTTCGAACCTTGCAGTAAAGTGACGCAGCAACTCAGGCGCGTATGTGAATTTATACCCGCGGATTTTATCAGCGCGCGCTTTGATCTCAGCCAGTGAATCGGCGACATAGTCCATGTGACTCTGCGTGTATGTGCGGCGCGGAATCGCGAGGCGCAGCAATTCAAGTTTGGGGTAGTTCCATGTGTTTGTTTCGGGGTCGAGACATGCAAACATGACCGAGCCGACCTCCACGCCGCGGATGCCGCCTTCGCGGTAAAGTTCAACCGCCAACGCCTGCGCCGGGAATTCGTAATTGGGAATGTGCGCAAGGATTGCGCCGGCATTGATGTAAACACCGTGTCCCCCGGCGGGTTGAATGGTGGGAATGCCCGCATCGTTAATGCGCGCAGTGAGAGACGCGGTTTGTGCGAGGCGTGATGC
>VFKN01000203.1 GCA_009885525.1 Anaerolineaceae bacterium
GGCCTTTGGAAATTAAATCCAACGTGGCGAGATTCTGAAAGACGCGCACGGGGTCATCCGAACTTAACACGGTGACGGCGGTGCTGAGTCGAATCGATTTTGTCCGCGCGGCGGCGGCGGCTAAAATGGTCACAGGCGATGAAGAAATAAAATCTGGGCGGTGATGCTCGCCGAGGGCGAACGCATCCAGGCCAACCTGGTCGGCCAGTTCGATCGTTTCCAGCAGGTTGCTCATCCGCTCGGTGGGACTGAGCATGGCGCCTGTGACGGGGTTGGCGGTTAACTCCACGAAGGAGTAAATTCCTATTTCAAAGGGTTTTTTATTTTTAGAAAGTTCGGTCATTTGTTTTTCCTTTTCAGATATTCGCTAAGACAACCTCTTACCGCTAAAACATACAAAACAGCCTCACGAACGTTTTGCGTCCGCGAGGCTGTTTACTTGTATACCTATTTACCTGTATACGATCTTACTTCCTACGTTCCCTCTTCCCACGAATTCAAATAGTGCAATTGCTCATCCGAGAGGATGTCAATCTTGACGCCCATGGCTTCGAGCTTGAGGCGGGCGATCTCGTTATCAATGTCAACCGGCACGGAGTAAACTTTCTTCTCGAGTTTATCCGCGTTCTTCGCCATGTATTCAGCGGAGAGCGCCTGATTCGCGAAGGACATATCCATTACGGATGCGGGATGACCTTCTGCGGCAGAGAGGTTGATGAGGCGGCCTTCGCCGAGGATGTTGATCTTGCGGCCGTCCTTGGTGAGGTACTGGTCAACAAACGGGCGGACGCGGCTTGGCTCGCCCACGCTCATTGCTTCCAACGAAGGGATATTGATTTCAACATTGAAGTGACCGGAGTTGGCAACGAGCGCGCCGTCTTTCATCACTTCGAAATGCTTCTTGTCGATCACGTTCAAGTCGCCGGTCACGGTGCAGTAAATGTCGCCGATCTTGGCAGCGTCCATCATCGGCATGACCTGGAAACCGTCCATGACGGCTTCGAGCGCCTTCATCGGATCGATCTCGGTCACGATGACTTGCGCGCCCATACCGCGTGCGCGGGATGCGAGACCACGTCCGCACCAGCCGTAGCCAGCCACGACGAAGTTCTTACCCGCGAGCAAAACATTCGTCGCGCGGATGATTCCGTCCACGGTGGATTGACCCGTACCGTAGCGATTATCAAACAGATGTTTGGTCAGCGCGTCGTTCACCGCGATGACGGGGAACTTCAAGACTTTGTCGGCTTCCATCGCCTTCAAGCGGATGACGCCCGTGGTGGTTTCTTCGGTGCCACCGATGACGTTGGCAAGCATTTGCTTGCGCTCTGCGTCGGTCAAGCCCTGCGCCCATGAGGCGAGCGAAGGTTCGAGTTTTTCGAAGCGTCCCATCTCGATGAAGAACAGCGATGAAACAAGGTCAGCGCCGTCGTCCTGCGTCATGTGGGGCATGTGCTCCAACGCGGCGCGGATGTGCTTGAAGTATGTGACTTTGTCTTCGCCCTTGATCGCATACACGGGAATCTCATATTGATTGACCAACGCGGCAGCGACATCATCCTGCGTGGAGAGTGGATTCGACGCGGTGAGAACGATGTCCGCGCCGCCTTCTTGCAGGGTGATCATCAGGTTCGCAGTTTCGGTGGTCACGTGCAAACAGCAGGAAAGGCGCAATCCCTTGAGGGGTTTTTCTTTCTTGAAGCGCTCGCGGATCGAACGCAGGACGGGCATTTCGCGCTCGGCCCAATCAATGCGGCGGCGTCCGCCTTCGGCCTGTTCAATATCTTTAATATCGTAATTGTTCATGTTACTCCTTAATATTTGTAATAATGTGATTGAACACCTGTTTGTGTTCGCATAAATAAGGTGTCAAATCACAGACGTAAATTTTTATTTTATTTAGGTTGGTCTCAACAGTTGGCACGTTATACAGTGCGTATGTACGGCCACAATCAGCGAACACGGCCAGCTTAACCAACGAATCTAAAAAGATTTTACTTTAAGTTTATATGTAGCGCGACATATTAATCAGTTAACAAAACATCCAGTTTTCCGCCATCATCAAAATGCCTGCGGAAACGTTCAACGAATTCCTGCGTGGTATACGAATGATTCTGCGTGCCGCGTTGTTCGAGACAATAGACTGCGCTGAGTGAACCGATCTCGCCGCACAATTTCCAGTCGAAGCCATGAGCATAGCCCGCGAGAAATCCACCGCGGAAGGCATCACCCACGCCGGTGGGATCAACAATTTCTTTTTCAGGAACAGTCGGGATGTGAACAGAATCGCCGCCCGCGTATAAATCCGCGCCGTCTTTTCCGCGCGTGATGACCAAAATCTTCACGTGCTCCAGCATCTGATCGAGACTCCAATCGGTCTTCTTGGAGATCAATCCAAATTCGTAATCGTTACAGAATAAGAACTGTGCGCCTTCCATATCGCGCGCAAGTTCTTCGCCTTCGAGACGTAATACCTGCTGACTGGGATCGTATAAATACGGGATGCCCAACTCGCGGCACTCGGCGGGGAATTTCATCATCGCATCCGGCGCGCTCGGTGAGACGATCACGAGGTCGGGTTTTGACTCGAGGTCTTTGAGCGACTGCGTGGAAGAATATCCCATCGCGCCGGGATAGAACGACGCGATCTGCGCGGAGTCCTGATCGGTGGTCGCAAAGAATGACGCGGTGAAAATTCCGGGGACGACTTTCATCAGCGAAGTATCCACGCCTTTTGAATCGAGCCATGCACGGTAATCGCCAAAATCCTCGCCGACGGTCGCCATCACGCGCGGCTTTTCGCCAAGCAACGCCATGGTGTACGCGATGTTCGGCGCAATGCCGCCGCGCTGTTTGGTCATGCCATCCACAAGAAATGAAAGGCTGATGGACGCCAAACGTTCGGGCAAAATTTGTTCCTTGAACAGACCGGGGAAGGTCATCAAGTAATCGTACGCTACAGAACCAGTGAGAAGAATGTCCATTTGTTTACTCGCAGAAAAATGCGCACTCTTGCGAGTGCGCTGGATTTAATAACGTTCGTGAGTTTATCATGGCATAATGGGATTGTCTAGAAATTAAGGCTACATTTTTTAATTTCTAGATCAAAAGGCAAAGCGTGCCTCTTCTCATGGAGCAATAATCTTATCAGCAAGGTCTGGATACACTCTTCTAAAATCTTTTTCATTGAGCGTTACGACAACATCAACATCTGCATTTGCAGCAGCGCGAAGAATCAGCGCGTCATAGGTTGCTCCGCCAACAATGCCAAGTTCAGCCAAAAGGTCAATAACTTGAGCGTAGTCTTTACTGGATAGAGTCACAACCTCAAGTTCTTTAACAACATTATGCTGAATAAGACGCCGTGCTTCATCGGGCAAGATACGAGGTTGGACGGGTAAAGTCGTCAGGATGGAATATAGTTCAGCAATTGAGTGAGCAGAAACAAATCCTTGATCTGTTCCATTTGTTACACGCTTAAGCCAAACCAATCCCTGTTCGTGGGCTGGGTGAGCTTCAACCATTGCGGCAACCAATATGGAAGTATCCAGCAAGATTTTCACAAGCCAACTCTCTGTAAGAGATCAAAGACTCGTCTATCGCGCTCATGGCGTGTTACATCGGTTAAGTTTCCAATTGCGGTCACTTTGGCGACCAACAAACCGTCTTTTTCAACAATGGTGGTTGGCTCTTGTTTAACACGCAATCGCACACCGCCCTGTTCATCTGTTTCCACAACCAAAAGCATGCCTGGAAATAAATGCAGGCTTTCGTTTGCAGACGCAGGAATAAAAATATGCCCTAATTCATCAAATGAGATTTGAATCGCTTGCATCATCTTAACCTCTTATTTTAGTTTTCAAATACACAACACTTTCTTTTATTTTACAACTTTTTTGAGATTGACATCAAACGGCGGATAAACAACGCCATTCTCAGTGACAATTCCGCTGAGCAGACGACTCGGGGTGACATCAAATGCGGGGTTGCGGGCTTTTGCGTTCTTCGGCGCGACGGGCTCGCCTTGAAATTGAATATCCAAGACTTCGTTGGGATTGCGTTCTTCAATGGGAATTAAATCTCCATGCGCGAGGGATAGATCAACTGTGGAAGTTGGTACAACCGCATAAGTAGGGACATGGTTATCAAACGCGGCAAGTGAGAGCATGTATGTTCCAATTTTATTCGCCACATCCCCATTCGCGGCGACACGATCCGCGCCGAAGAAGACTTTTTGCACTTTGCCTGCTTTCATAAAAAATCCCGACATGTTATCGCTGATGATCTCATACGGGATGCCGTATTGTTCAAGTTCCCAAGCCGTTAAACGTGCGCCCTGCAAACGCGGACGGGTTTCATCGACAAGCACATGAATCTTCTTGCCTTGCTCGTGCGCGGTCCGGATAACGCCCAACGCTGTGCCCCAATCCACGGTGGCGAGCGCGCCGGTATTGCAGTGATGGATGATCGTATCGCCATCGTTGATCAACGCCGCGCCATGCTCCGCCATGCGTTTGTTAATCTCAACATCTTCATCCGCGAGTCTTTGGGCGTCATCTAAAATCAGCTGGCGCAAATCATTCACGTTTCTTTCATCTTTCATCTTTCTTGCCGATTCCATCAAACGATCCACAGCCCAAGCCAAATTCACCGCGGTCGGGCGCGCGGCTTTCAACGTGGTCGCAGCAGATTCGAGGTCAGCAAGCAAAGCGGTGGACGAAGAAGCCGCGGATTCATATCCCGCAAGCGCGAGCCCAAACGCGGCGGCGGCTCCAATGGCGGGTGCGCCGCGCACGACCATATCCGTGATGGCGAGTGCAACTTCTTTATGTCCACGATAGGAGATGAGCTCAAAACGTGCGGGCAAAATACGCTGGTCGATCATTTTTAGTTCGTTGTTTTCCCAAAATACAGTTCGCATGTTTTTATCCTTTGAAAATTTTCAGGCCTGACAGGTTTCATTGCGGATCGCCTCAAAAGCACGCAGCTCTGCGGAAACCTGTCAGGTCTTATTTTTTTAATTATAACCTCGCTTGACTTCCCTCACTTTTGACAGTATAAAAATAGGATGAAATACACACGCACCCTTCTTGGACTACTCAATGTCCTTGCTTTAGCTGCTTGTTCAATCCTCCCGAATATTCCCACCATCCCGCCAGGCTGGACAATCACGCCGAGCGTCACATCCACGCCGCCAGCGACAATTACGCCGACCGTCACACCCACGCCACCGCCCGTCGCACGTGTGGATAAAGGCGACCGCGCTTTTTTCAATGGCGAATATGAAAATGCATTGCTTGATTATCAAACCGCGTTTCAAGATTCGCCCGATCCGCTGGTGCAGGCAGCCGCAAAATGGGGCGAAGCGCGTTTGCGTTTTTCAGAAGAACAGTATCCAGAAACGCTGATTGCAATTCAAACCTTGATCAGTAATTATCCCAACTCTGTACATTTGGGACAGGCGTACTTCCTGCAAGGGTTTGCAAATTATCGCTTGAAAAATTATCAGGCCGCCGCGGATTCATGGCAGATGTATCTTACTTTGCGTCCCAATTATTTGGACTCGTATGTGCAGGAATTACGCGGCGACGCGCTTTACGAAGCATTGGATTACGCGGGCGCGTTATCCGCATACACAGCCGCAATTCAGGCAAACTCCATTGGTGATGATATCAACCTCGATATAAAAGTTGCGGATACGGAGAAGCAACTGGGGAAATACGAATCTGCGCTGGCAAGGTATGACGGGATTTATGCGCGCTCGACAAATGATTACATCAAAGCGCAGGTTGCATACGAAACAGGATTGACGTATCAAGCGCTTGGCAAGAACGAAGAAGCGCTGGGGGAATTCCGTCTGGCAATTGAAAACTATCCGCGATCCGGTCATGCGTATCTCAGTCTACTTGCGCTTCGGGAGGCAGGCGGCGAAGTCAGCGAGTTGGATCGCGGCCTTGTGGATTATTTCAATGGCTACTACCCAGAAGCCATCGCGGCATTCGACCGCTACCTGACCACAAACACCGATGACGGCACCGCAAATTATTACCGTGCATTGGCTTTACGCGACCGCGGAGATTACAACAGCGCCGTTGAAGCCTTAGCCACATATCTTTCGAACTATCCTACACATTCAAAATGGGTTGACGCATGGGGACAAAAAGCATTTATCGAGTGGTATCACCAGGGCGCATACACCGTCTCGGCAAAAACACTTTTGGATTTCGTGGCAAATGTTCCAAGCAGTACAACCTCGGCAGATTATTTAATGAGCGCGGCGCGCATTTATGAAATCGGCGGAAAATACGATGATACGCTGCAAACATGGGCGCGCGTTGCCAATGAATATCCCGGCTCGGAACAAGCCTCTACTGCTATTTTTATGATGGGCGTTCTATATTATCGTAACGGAGACATGAACTCTGCACTGGATGCTTTCAATCGCAGCCTCGCAGCATCCATCCCTTCAGAAGATAAAGCGCGCGCAGGTTTATGGATCGGCAAGACACAGCAAAAACTTGGCGATACCGCCTCTGCGCAAAACGCATGGCGCGAAGCACAAACGCGTGACGCCGGCGGCTATTACGGCGAACGCGCACGCGACATGTTATTGGAACGCGCGCCATTTTCCCCACCGCTATCCACCAACCTCACATGGGATCTCGCCGCCGAACGCAAAGACGCGGATTCGTGGGTACGGCTGACTTTCAACCTGCCCGCCGAAACTGACTTAAGCGGATTAGGTGCGCTCGCGAATGATCCGCGCATCATCCGCGGCACAGAGTTGTGGCAGCTCGGCATGGTTGAAGAAGCCCGCGCCGAATTTGAAAACACGCGCCTCGAATTCGAGACAAATAAAAACGCTGAAGGCAGTTATCGGTTAACGAATTATCTTTTGGACCTAGGCTTATACCGCCCCGCCATTCTCGCCGCGCGCCAGACTCTCACCATTGCAGGCTTGGATGAACACACCGAATCGATGATGGCGCCGATATATTTCAGTCACATGCGTTATGGATTATATTATTCCGATATCATCCTCCCCGACGCGCAAACAAATAATCTCGACCCGCTATTGCTATACAGCGTGATTCGGCAGGAAAGTCTCTTTGAAGGCTTTGTTGTTTCAAGCGCGGGCGCAGGCGGATTAATGCAGGTCATGCCGCCCACAGGCGCAGATATAGCATCTCAACTTGGCTGGCCGCTTAATTATGACAGCAAAGATTTATACCGCCCCGATGTGAGCGTAGCCTTCGGCTCGTATTATCTCGCCCACAACCGCGACCTGTTACAGAATGATATCTACGCAACCCTTGCCGCATACAACGGCGGATATGGTAACGCTTTACAATGGAAAGAACTCTCAGGCGATGACCCCGACCTGTTTTTAGAATCGGTACGCTTTGAAGAAACGCGTAATTACATCCGCAATATCTATGAGATTTATGTGATCTATCGGCGCTTATACGGCTCGGGAGAGTAGGGAATCAAAAAAGGATGAAGGCTTCTAATCAATAGAAGCCTTCATCCTTTTTATTTAATATTTTACTATCGTACATTTGACTCCACTGCAAAAAGGGTAACGTTACCCTATCGCAAATAGTAAAAATTTAATACAATCAGGCTATGTTCAAAAAAAACACCAAACACCAACAACCCGCATTGATTA
>VFKN01000181.1 GCA_009885525.1 Anaerolineaceae bacterium
CGACATTCCTATCAGACTTTTTGCAACTTGCGCCTTTTTTGCTATTTTTTCGTATGTTATCATTCTTGAAGTTTACTTGTTCTATACTAATTACGCCACATATCTAATGATCTTTTCAAGATAGCGCACGCCTTCAACGGTGAATTTTTGTTGTGAAGCGTCGCCGTCCTGTTTTTCGCCGAGTTCCTTGTATTTCATCTCGATGCCACGCGCGATCACGGCTTGATCCAAGCCAAGAATAAAGACGCAATGCTCAGCGTCCAAAAATAATTTGATGGCTTCGAGAACTTCAATGGCTTTTTCGGGCAGGCAGCGGTCAAGGTCGTCTACAAAGACAACGAGTCGCTTTGGGGCGACATGAGTTTGAATCAACTTTGCAAATTTATCCTGAAACTGCTCAAGGAATTGAACCTGCTCGATGTAGATTTTTGTCCGCTCGCGGCTGATGGCTTCGGTGGCTTCGTTCACGCTCTCACCCGCATTGGATTGCAGAGCATCAACCAATTTTTTCAAAGCATCCCCGCCGGGGATGAACGACAGGCTGAGATTGACCGCGCCTTTTGCAAATGCGCCGCCGAGTTTGGTCAGGTCAATGGTCACGCCGCCGACTTTTTCAACTTCCAATCCACGGTAGAGCAGCGATTGCATTTTCTCGAATTCTTCGGTGGGCTTTCCTTGCTTTTCGGCGCTTTCTTTCAATGCGGTCAAAACCGAAAGCAAAAATGCGCGCCAGAGTGTTTCTTCCTTGTCATACTTCCACGCGTCAAACCAAGCGACGGTGAAATCAGCGGGCAGGTGTTTCTTCACCATCTTCATCAGGGACGTTTTCCCCGATCCCCACGTGCCGAAGACTCCGATGGTCAACGGGGTATTGCCTGTGGCTGCAATGTCCGCTAGGGTTTCCACGTAAGGCGTGAAGTCAAGCGCGTCCGTGTCGGTCGGTTGGTCATTGACGATGAAGGTTTTGTCTGCGGTCATGGGGATATCCTCCTATTTTTTGAACATCTGAATCAATTTGTCATATTCTGCGTGAGAGCCGATCCAATACCAGATGATGTCATTTCCATCACGGACGCCAACAACGCGATAATTTAACCCGATCCGCGCCGAATAAATTGGACGGGTTGGGTGAATAGATTTGAAGCGTAAACTTGTGTGATTGGGGTTTTCAATAAACAGGCGATATGCCTGCCTCGCCTGTTTTCGAACATCGGCGGGTAAATCTGCAAATAACTTCCGAAACTTGTCCGTAGTGTGGGAATTCATAAAGTTTCAGGGTCAAGTTTTTTTGTTTTCTTCGCCTTATGTTCCGCCAGCGCTTCATCCGCGAGACTCGCCAAGAGATCGCTGGATTCCGCAAAAAGTTTTATCCAGCGCTGTTCGGAATGCAGCTCTTCCAAAATCCATGCCGCAAATTCATTTTGGTCAGCGGGTGGCAGTTTTTTGATTTCACTAAATGCTGTTTCTAATTGAGTCATCTTATGCTCCTTGCTTCATTTCAAAGTATAGCATAAGTATCTTTCGGGATAGGCTGGTCATTGACGATGAAGGTTTTGTCTGCGGTCATGGAACTGTTCCTCTGATGGCTTTATGTTATCTCCAAAATAGGTATGAGGGTGCGTATTGTACTGCCCAACAAACAGCGGCAATTTCAACCTTGAAAAATGCTCATATTTGTAATATAGTATCTACAAGGAGTTATAAGGAACACTTGGATAATATGGATCACTTTAACGATAAGCCCACAGAGAGCGCCGAAAACACGGTGGATAACAGCGTTCCCCCGAATACCTTTCTGATCAGGGAAGGTGTAAAAGCCATCCCTTTGAAAAAGGCGTATATCACCATTGGCCGCAATCACGAAAACATGGTCGTGGTGGATGACCCGCGCGTCTCACGCCGCCATGCGGAGTTGCGTGTGATTCGCGGGAATTTTGTGATCTTTGATTTGAACTCGGCAGGCGGGACTTATGTCAACGGCCAGCGCACCAACCAGGGCATCCTCTATTCCGGCGACTTGATCTCTCTTGCAGGTGTTAACTTCGTCATTTCACAGGATACACGCCTGATGGATCGTTTAACGGATTCAATCGTTGTTGGCTCCGGCAAGCGCGATACGGTGACCTTTAAGAAGTCGCTGTCTTCTGAGAACAAAGACAAATAACAGTTTTTTTCTTCACCATAGGGTCTTGTCTAATTCCCATGTGCCAAACACGCCGATGTTTACAGGCGTGTTTTTGTTTGAGTAACTCACCTTACGCAGTTTTTGTTTTTTCATGTCTCCCTGAGCGGTAGCGAAGGGTCTCTGAAATAATCGTAGAGGTTCTTCGCTTCGCTCAGAACGACATTGCGTAAGGTGAATGAGTAATATCCATGAGGGTTTCGATATTGGGGGAGGGAAGTCAGGCGCGTTTTACGGCGGGCTGGTCATTTACGCTGTAGCATTTATTTGAAAACTTATTTCCCCTGATAGGGGAACCACCTTGTTAAATCGCGCCAATTCCAAAGGCACACAAAAATTATCAAAACGAACCCGATGGAAAAACTGATCGGTAAAAACAAAATGGTTGTACCGCGCATATCAACGCCGGTTTCCAACTTCTGCAGCGGAATGAGAATGGCATTGATGATATAAGTCGTTTGAAAGAGGCCGATCATCCCAATCAGCGTGGTTGTCCAAAATAAATCCCACAAAGATGCCAGCTGACCCTGTCTATTGAGTAACGCGCGCCTTGAAAAAAAGATCAACGTAAGAATGACCGAAGTCGATACGAAATTGATCGCAACGAAAATCCCAAAGCCGCTGTATTGTAAAATTTCATTCCCGACCTCCATCCATAAAGGAATCCATACGCTGAGTGAAAAAAAGCCGAGCAGGCTCAGGTAATAATCCAGCATTTGGATGATGCGGGGATAGACCTCCTGCCTGCCGATCGGCGCGATGCCCAGCGCTTCGAGCATTTTCATGGGGCGCGGCAGGAGCAGCGCGAGGCTGTCCATGTTTCGCAAGCCACGCCGGAAATCAATCCATTGGATGCGCTGGATGCGTCGATCATCCACTTGTGTGTTTTGGATAATAACGGGATACAGGATATGTTTTTCGGGGTCGATCAAGGTTGTGTTTTTATATCGCGACATGAGCGAAAAACTCACCTTCGCCTTTTCAACATCCGTCACATGCGGGTGTTTGTGTTGAGTCAATTGTTGGATGAGGGCATCCGCGTATTTTTTATCTTCACGCGCGTATTCAATAAAGAACGGAATCGGTTCGGGGTCTTCCACATCTGGTTTATATGGATTGGTAAATTTCGGTGCGGAGGAAGCGGGCCTGCCCCACACGCGCATCTCTTTGGACGAAAGTTGGAACAACAGCACAGGCGAGATCAGCAGGCTTGAAAAAGAGCAAATTAAATTGATTGTTTGAAAAGTTGGGTAGGATAGAAAAAAGAACAGGCTAAAGAATAATGCAACCGGCAGTGTGAGTAGCGCAAACCGCACGCGGTAATAATTAACATCCCTTGTCAATATCTGTATGGGAAGCGGTAATAATAGAATGGGGACATACAACGTCCACCAGCTCGGCATGGAAAGCAGGATCGCAATCAAACTTATAAAAAACGACGCCCATACGATCGCAGGTGCCTTGAATCCTTTTTGCGGCGCATTTTGTTTTTCTTCCGGATGTTCGATCTGCGCGATCAATTTACCGTAATGTTGTTTGAACGGGCTGCGAAAATCCACCCACTCACAGGTTTGAAGTTCGATTGGTAATGGCACCGCCTCAAACAAAACGAGCAGGATGCGTTTCTTTTTTTCAAGCGCGTATTTGTATTCGTCTGCAACGTTACTCGATGCCATTGATGATTTTGAAACCACGAGCAGCATGATATCCGCAGCGTCTATCCCTGCAAGGATTTGATTGAGCCAGGGTCTGCCGGGGGTTAGTTTTTTATAATCCACCCATACTGAATGCTCGTTATCTTCCAGCACATCAAGCAGCGCATCAACAAAGGGAGATTCCTGCCGCGAGTAGCTGAGAAAAAAGGAAAGTTTCGCCATGCCGCCTTACATCCCATCATCCTTCGGCGGGGCGGTTTGACCGTAATCCAGCACCGAGCGCACTTGCGTGCCGCCTTCGGGCGGACCGACGATGCCTTTATCTTCCATCATATCCACGATGCGCGAGGCGCGGGTGTAGCCGATGCGTAATCTGCGCTGCAACATCGAGACGGATGCGCGGCCTTCTTTGCGGACAATCTCAACGCATTCATCGTAGAGCGGATCGCCATCGACTTTTGTGGACTCTTCCCACAAAGGCGCTTGTTTAAGCGGAACATTCACGGGGAGTGAATCAGCGGGCAAATCATCATCATCGGGTCGCTCTGCTTCTCCGCCCGCCTGTACGCGCCAAAATTCCACCAGACGATGAATTTCATGATCGGAAACGAACACGCCCTGCAAACGCACTGCTGAAGGCGCTTCGGGAGCCTGATAAAGCATATCGCCGCGCCCGAGTAATTTCTCCGCGCCTGGTTGATCGAGGATCACGCGGCTGTCGGTATTGGATGCAACCGCGAACGCAATACGCGCCGGGAAGTTCGCCTTGATCAGCCCTGTCACCACGTCCACCGAAGGTCGCTGCGTGGCGAGGATCAGATGAATGCCCGTTGCGCGCGCCAATTGCGCGAGACGCGTAATCGTCTTCTCGGTTTCATCGGGCGCGATCATCATCAAGTCTGCCAGCTCGTCGATGATGATAACGAGGTACGGAAGTTTCTTCTCGCCCTTTGCTTTCATCTTTGCGTTGTAATCAATAATATTGCGCGAACCGATCTGCGCGAACGCGTGATAACGCTTATCCATTTCGCGCGTCATCCATTGCAGCGCGCCGATAACGCGATCCATTTCCACGACGACAGGTCCGAGCAAATGCGGGATGCCGTTATAGCCGGTGAGTTCCACGCGCTTGGGGTCAACCAAAACGAGGCGCAGATCATCGGGTGTGTTGTTGAGCAACAGACAGGCGAGGATGGAGTTTACGCATACTGACTTGCCTGATCCCGTTGTGCCTGCGATTAATAAGTGAGGCATGCTTTCAAGGCTGGCAATGATGGGTTCATTTGCCACGTCGCGCCCGAGTCCGAAGTTCAGCGGTTTGGTATTGCGTTTATAAGTTTCAGTTTCTAAAAGGTCGCGCAAGGCGACGACCGCCATCTCATCGTTGGGAACTTCGATGCCGACGTAGCCATGTCCGGGGACGGGCGCTTGGATGCGGATGGATCGTGTGGATAACGCCAGTGCGAGGTCTCTGCTTAGTGAGGCGATCTTGCTGACGCGGACTTTGGTTTTCACGCCGCCGCGCGTCTCGACGAAGAGCGGTTCGACGCCAAATTGTGTGACGGATGGTCCCCGCTTGATATTCTCCTTCTCCACCTTTCCGGGCGCTCCAAACGATGCAAGTGTTTCTTCGATTAAACGCGCGCGGGCTTCGATAAAATCGTCGGTGATGGCAAGCGCATTACCTGAGTCGAGAATAGATTCGATGCTGGGAAGTTTCCATTCGATCACGGCGGGACCGCTGACTGTGCGCGTGACTTTGGGAATTACAGGAGCGACGCTGGGGTTCATTGGGGTGAGTTCGTCTTCGGGTGCAGAGTCAGATGCGAGGGAGTCTTCACGCGTATTCAGCGGTCGACGATTCGCAAAGGGTTTCGCCAATAAATTGCGCAGCAGGGAAATCAACGGGAGTAACCATCTGAATAATTCAGGCACGGGTTTGTCGAGTAAAACTGCAACACCGATAATCAACCACGCGACCAGTGCAACAAATGTGCCGCCGCCGCCGAGCCAATACCAGAGCATCCGCTGGAAGAGTCCACCGAATGCGCCGCCGCCGATGCCTGTCAGCGCAACCGCTTCGGCGGTATCTGCGGTGGAGACGAAACTGTGCAAAACGGTGAGCAGCCAAATGAAGAGGATAATGCTGCCCACAACGCGTTCCAGCGAGAGCGGCGGGATGCGTTCGATTTTGCGGAAGACAAGCCATAAGCCAAAGACCAGCAAGCCGACTGGCAGAACATAAACACCCCAGCCGAAAATTTGTGAAAGGAAAAAAATTGAGTTGCCAATGAATACGGAGCGATTGACGGAGATAAGCCCCAAAAAGATGATGATGCCAACGAACGCGAGGATAATGCCGACCACGTCAAGTTTGCGCTCGGCGGAGAGTTGCTCCCACCACGAAAGCGCGGGCGGCAGAGATTGCTGCGCAGAATGTGATTCGTGTGGTTTGTTTTTTTGCGCGGATTTATTCCCACCTTTTTTGCCAGAAATGGTTTTGCCCGCAGGCTTTTGATTTTTATTTAAAAAGTTTGGGAGTTTGATAAGGGGCATGAAATTAAAGGCTTGTGTTGAGTGAGATCGAAACAATGAGGGATGAAAGATAAAGGGTGAAAGATTAGGACAATCACTTAAAAAGATTATAGCACAAATGGTCTGTTTTCTTTAAGGTACAATTGCACGGCTTAAAAATATTTTGTCATCGGAGTTCAACGTCGGGAGACATTACTCCGGTATTGTCTGTCGTAAGGATTAAAATTTGTTCGAAATACTTTTTCTTGGCACATCGGCATCGGCGCCTTCTGCGCAGCGCGGGCTTTCAGGGCAGATCGTTTCTCATAACGAGTATCGTTTTCTGATCGATTGCGGCGAAGGCACGCAAAGGCAGATCCTGCAATCGGGCATCGGCTTCAAGCGCCTGACGCGCATTCTATTAACGCACAATCACCTCGATCATATTTTGGGACTCGGCGGTTTGCTTTCCACTTTCTTGAAATGGGAAGCCATTGAAGAGCTTGAAATTTTCGGCGGGCGCAGTACACTGGAGCGTGTACGTACTTTGCTTTTTGATGTAGTGCTGCGCGGACAAAATCCGCCCATGCCGTTGAAGTTGATTGAGATCAAGCCCGGCGTTATTTTTGAAGCGGAAGATTTCACGGTCACGGCTTTTCCGGTTTCGCATCGCGGGCCCGATTGTTTGGGATATATCTTTGAGGAAAAAGCGCGGCGCCCGTTCCTCTCGCAAAAAGCGGATGAACTCGGCGTACCGTTCGGTCCGCAGCGCGGAGATTTGGTGGCGGGCAAAGAGATCACCCTCCCCGACGGGCGCGTCATCACGCCCGACGAAGTGCTCGGCGCGTGGGAGAAGGGCAGCAAATTCGTGGTGGTCGGAGATGCCAGCCGAGTGGATAATCTCGTCGAGTATTGTAGAGACGCGGATGGTCTTGTTATCGAATCCACTTATATGGATGAAGAAGCCGACATGGCAAAGCAATTCTCACATCTCACCGCGCGCATGGGTGCGGAACTGGCTATCAAAGCCGGGGTTAAGAAACTTATCCTCACGCATATTTCGCGGCGCTATCGCGGGAAAGATGTGCTTGCAGAAGCGCAGACCGTTTTCCCCAATGTGGTCGTAGCGCGCGATTTTGACCATTATCAGATCAAGAAAGAAATTTAATATGGCAGATAAATTTAAAGTCGGAGTACTAACTTCCGGCGGGGACGCGCCGGGCATGAACGCGGCGATCCGTGCTGTGGTACGCACCGGTTTGACGAATAACATGGAAGTCGTTGGTATTCAAAATGGCTTTGAGGGTTTGCTGAATGGCGAATTCCGCTCGCTGGGGTTGCGTGACGTTGGCGGCATTTTGCAGCGCGGCGGAACAGTCCTGCTCACCAGCCGCAGCAAACGCTTTATGGAGCCATCGGGTCAACGCAACGCGATCCGCAAGATGAACGAGGCTGGCATTGATGCGCTGGTGATTATCGGCGGCGAAGGCTCGATGAACGGCGCGTATGCGCTTTCGCAGCAAGGTGTGAAAGTGATCGGCATCCCCGGCAGTATTGATAACGATATCTGGGGCACGAACATTGCCATCGGCACGGATACCGCCATGAACACCATCATGGAAGCGGTGGATAAATTGCGCGATACGGCTTCTTCGCATCAACGCGCGTTTTTGATCGAAACGATGGGACGCAACAGCGGCTATCTCGCGGTGATGACGGCGATTGTCTGCGGCGCGGAAGTGACATTGATCCCCGAAGTGCCGACTACCGCCGAAGAAGTTGCATTGGCTGTGGAACAGGCTTATAAACGCGGCAAGACTCACGCGATCATTATCAACGCGGAGGGTTCGGGAATCCGCACGACTGATCTCGCGGCAAAAATTGACGAAATGGATGTGGGCTTCAAAACGCGCATGACCATCCTCGGTCACATTCAGCGCGGCGGATCGCCAACCGCGTATGACCGTCTGCTGGCTTCGCGTATGGGCGTGAAAGCGGTCGAGGCTTTGGTCGAAGGCACGCATGGTGTAATGACCGGATTGAAAGGCAAAGGCGTGGATTTTATTCCGCTTTTGGATGTGATCAGCAACAAGCGCAAGGTTAACATGGAGTACTATCACATGGCGAAGGTGCTGGCGAGATAGATTACGAAAATAAAAAAGTCACTGAGAAAAATCTCGGTGACTTTTTTATTCGCACCTTGAAGGATAGGGATATGAAAGATGTATAATAGTTGTATATCAGGTTGGGCAATTTAAAAGTTATAGGAGGCGTAAAATGCAGAAAAAGACAATATCCATACTTTTGGCAGACGATCACCCATTGGCTCGACAGGGAATTCGTTCCATTCTTGAAAAAGTCTCCGATATGGAAATCATAGGCGAAGCGCAGGATGGCGATGAAATAAAACAATTGGTTGCAGACTTAAAGCCGCAAATCCTTTTGTTGGATTTGAAAATGCCGCATTTATCTCCAGCCGCGCTTGAAAAATGGGTGCGGATAAATTACCCGGAAACCATTACGATTGTACTGACAGGACATGACCGTGATGTTTATCTGTCAAACATGATGGACGCTGGCGTGGCGGGCTATTTTGCTGGGTCCATGAATATCTCACTTCGCCCCAGGGCTTATATCTCATCTCAGAGACCTTGGCTCCGGCGGTGTCTGTGGTGATGCTGGTCGAACCCAAACTTGTCCTGAGCCCAGTCGAAGGATGATCGCGGTGCCGCATCCCAAGTGGTCGGAGCAGCCGCTGGCGTGTGTCGTTCCCAAGCTGGAGTTCAAGGACAGCCTGACGAAGGAAGAGATCCTCGAACATCTCGCGCCGAAGTTCCCCAAGATGTACCTGCCCGATGATGTGGTCTTCATCGAAGCCGTGCCGAAGACCAGCGTCGGTAAGTTCGACAAGAAGGTGCTGCGCGTGCAGTATCAGGAATATAAGTTGCCTGAGCGCGCGTGAAAATTTGAGGCCCTCATATTCGTGAGTGCCTCGTTCGTTATTATGTGGACGGGAGAGCACCTCAACCGTAATAAGGGTAGACTGTCCTTAATCCCCGACTGATGTGGGCCGGTAACACCGATGGGTGTGTTTCACCATCAAAGACATGGGTGGTTATCTTCAATGTCCTGGACTGTTTATCCTTGTCTTGCAAAAGGTTATCCAATATTAGCATTGAGGCCGCTACGTCACTTACCCCCCCTGCAGACATGAATACTTTTGCCGATATGTCAGCTTTATTAGCAGCGAACTCCTTCGCCGAGTTGAGAATCACAGAATTGTCCCACTCAATAGAGGGGCTCCCAATTAGGTAATGCTTGAAGGTGTCAGTTTTGGTGAACAATGCATGACTCCACTGCAAAAAGGGTAACGTTACCCTATCGCAAATAGTAAAAATTTAATACAATCAGGCTATGTTCAAAAAAAACACCAAACACC
>VFKN01000177.1 GCA_009885525.1 Anaerolineaceae bacterium
CGCGCAAGTTACTTGATAACTGCTCAATGAAATTGAGCAAGCCCTTGACCAACTCACGGGTCTTTTCTTCCAGGATAGCGCCGAGATCAATGTTTTCGAACATGCTTTAGTTTATCAGATTGTCGTTACTCGTCACCCCGCTTTTTTGAGATGATACTCCTGTTTGATGGAAAGAACTTTTCTGGATAGCTATAAAAGCAGTGAAACCCAGTCCGGCAGAAGCGCATCCCGACCCGCTGCTACACCTAACGCGGCATAGTTACCAAGCCGGACTATGGACTGCCGACCAAATGGGTCAGCATCAATATTTGGAAGGCGCGCGGCGACAAGTGGAACGCTGCATACGCCTCGGTTCGGCGAACGATGGCGCAGTCTGGATTAACCGCGTCACGATCACAAACTACCTGCGCATTATCTACTCGATTGATTGGGCGCATGCGCACGGACGTTTGAGCAACGTTGCAAAAGCCGCTTTTGGCGACGGAACGCAACCCGCGCAACACTGGACGCAAAAGCAGGTTGAACATTTGTGGCATGGGCGCGTTGAAGATGTCGTAACCGCTTTGCAGGTTTTGGATTGGGATCAGATTACTTGCGTGGAGGATATTCAGAATTCACCGGCTTACTTTGAAACGCGCAAACACAACATGGATTATGCGCGCCTCCGGCGCGAAGGGTATCCCATCGGCAGCGGCACAGTCGAAAGCGGCATCAACACTGTTGTGCACCACCGTATGAAACGACAGGGACGCGGATGGAAACGTGAATACGCACAAGCCATGATGGCTGCCTTGGGCGAACTACATAGTGACCGCTTTGAATTGGCTTGGCAAGCAACCTGCTAACTTGAATTCATCCCGCCGAGACTTTTGCGCTACACCCGGTTTTGTCGCTATTTTCCAGGGCGCTGAGAATCATGCTATACTAACCGCAAGATGAAGATTTATCTTGACACCTGCTGTCTAAATCGCCCGTTTGACGATCAACGTCAGCCCCGCATCCGTCTTGAAGCGGAAGCCGTAACGCTGATTTTGGAAAAAATCCGCCAGCGCGAATGGAATTGGGTTGGCAGCGAGGTTTTGATTTACGAGATCGAGCAGACAATGAATGTCGAGCGCAAAGAACGCCTGCTTCTTTTGGCGGGAGAGGCAAATCAAACCGTTGAGATTAGCGAAAAGATTTTGCAACGCGCGGAAACGTTGTCATCTTTGGGCTTTGGCGAGTACGACGCTCTTCATCTGGCTTCTGCTGAGAACGCAAAAGTTGACGTCTTTCTGACTACCGACGATCCGTTGCAGACAATTGCCAACAGAAATAAGAAACGACTCCCTTCTCTTATTGTAAGTAATCCAGTGAAATGGCTGGAAGAGGTACTGAAAAAATGAAAACTGAAACCCTTTCCTTTTATGAAATCCGCACCATCGGCTTTGAAGCATTACTCCGTGAACTTGGACCTGCGGGCGCGATCCGTTTTATTCAACAATACGAAACAGGACAGGGAGATTACACCCGTGACCGTAAAAAACTCCTGCCCAAGAAATCTGTCCGCGAAATTGGCACGGAGATTGTAAAAGCGCGACAATCGAAAACAAAATAATCGAACGCCCTCGTCTCAAAAACGAGGGCGTTTTTTCATCTTTCATCCTTGACCTAACTTATCCCACGCCGCCAAAACACCAGCCTTGACGTCCGACTGCGAAGCGTCCCCATACAAGCGGACTTCCTTCTCCTTCAGCACGCGGAAGGTTTCCCTAGGGAAATATTCGCCGTGGACTTCTTTGGGGTCAAGAATATAGCGCAATTCGCCGCAGGCGACCAAATCCGTTTTCATCCGGGTAGTGGTTAAGTTGAAAGTGATGATTTGGCGAGATTGTAGCGGACGATAAATAGTCGAGTAACCAGTTCGTGATAGAAATCGGACTTTGAAAACGATAAGGTCTTACGAACGTAGCGTGCGATTGGCGGCAGGTATTGTTCCAGCGTTCCACATGATTGGTTTCACCGCTCTCCGGAATGTGTCAATGATTTGAGACACGGAAATTGATAATTTAGTCACTCGAAAACGGGAGTGACTTTTTCCGGACAGAATTCGTGTAAAATGGAAGTTGCCCCAAACGAAACGGGAACGGCGCTCTTGCAGTGGCTGTTCTCGTTTTCATTTTTAGTGAGGTGCTCGATAGGTTTGGACGTTGGCGGTTTAAAGACCTTTTTGCAGTAGAGTCACAGATTGAAAGGAAAAAATCTGCTAAATCTGCTAAATCTGTGCAATCTGTGGATATAGGTTTTTCGTAATAAGAATTATTTGGGTAGAGGCAAAGCAAAAAAGTAAACCAATCATTTCACCCGATCATAAAACACGATCAACGTGCTGCCGTATTTTCTTTGCTCGGTCTCTTCCAGATTTTTCAATTTAACTTCTTCGTATTCCGTCGGGTCAATTTGCACGATGACCGTGCCGTCTGCGCTCAGCCATCCCATATTTTCATCAATGATCTTCACCGCCTTTACCCACATCTCTTTATATTGCGGCGGCGCGATATAGATATATTCAAACTGCCTGTCCGCGTTTACGCTCAACATGCTGAATGCATCGCCTTTGCAAACCTCGGATTGTTTGCCAAATCCGCAATGCGCTACATTCTCTTTGATTGTTTCAACGGGCGCGTGATTTAAATCCGAGAAGCGCACGAAAGCCGCGCCGCGACTCAATGCCTCGATGCCGATTGCGCCTGTGCCGCCGAATAGATCCCACCAATTCGAGTCGACCACATCCCCGGCGAGGATGTTGAACAGCGCCTCTTTCACGCGATCCATTACGGGGCGCGTCGTATCGCCCGGCACGGATTTTAATTTCCTGCCGCGCGCAGTGCCTGAGATCACGCGCAGAGTCATGACCTCACCCCTAGCCCCTCTCCTGAGAGGAGAGGGGAATCATCAACGCTGTTTCTTGCCGCCATAAGATTCCCATGTGCGGCGGTGATGTGTGTGACGCAGCCCGTCCCGAGGATGAATCTGCGACCTCTTGTTTGATCAATCGCATCAGCCGCGTCTTTCTTAATTTGAGTTGACTCTTCGTACACGAGAGAATCCTGCCTCAAGCCGCCGCACAGCGTAATTCTGAAAAGATCGTGCGCCTCAGCCAGTGACGGATAAGTTTCGCGGTCATGCCAGTTGACGATCTGAAAATTTATCAGGCGCAGCAGCGAGAAGAAAACATCCTTGCCGTGTAAGTGCAGCATATTGCACCATAAGTCTTGCGTGGGTTGGAGCGCTTTCTGATCATACGGCAGCACCATTTTTTTGTATTCATCCAACGTGAAGAATTCCCTTTGCGCGTGTTGTACGGCATAAAAAATTCCGTCGATGCCGGTATCCATTGCCGCTTCGATAAATTTCTTCGTCCCCTGCGCGATGGTTTCCAATCCCTTCATCACGGCTTCTGGATGTTCGCGCAGATGCGTGAGCAGCATCTCATTGCCCGCCAGATTTTTTGCCTGCGACATGGGATTGAAGATCGTTTGGATCAGCGGCGTATCGGGGCTGAGACCCTTTCGGATCAGGCGCAAACATTCGAGCTGCGCCGCGAGATGCGCGGAGGTAGGATCAAGCGCGGGCAGTTTCTCCCAATCCTGGGGCTTTTGAATCACGCGCTTGGAATATTTCCGCGAGCCTTCCGAATCTCCCAGCCATTGATCTTCGACGCCCCAATCTTTGACCGCAAAAGAGGAAGCGGGCGTCACTTTGACGATGTCGAAATCATACTCACTTTGAAAATGCAGCGTCGCCGCGGCGAGTGTTTCGGGATGCTGGTCATCAACGGGGAAGTGCCGCCAAAGCGCGACGGGCGTGCGGTCGGTTTTCTCGCCGTTGAGACAGGCTTGAATGCGTTCACGATGTGTGGTCATGGGATTTTTTTTACCTCGCAGAATACCGCGTCGCCGCGGCTGATTTTTAAGATGATGGGCGCATCTCTAAATGTTTTTATATCTTCATTCGTGCGCGTGTTGACAAGCACAAAATCGCCCGATTTTATTTTGCCAAACTCCGCGCGGTAATCGCGGATGGAAATATTTTTATTCGCATAATACGCTGCGATATACGGCTCGCGTTTTACAAATAGCGTGCCCTGAGCCTGTCGAAGGGTGAGTTGATCGAATTGTTCGATGGCTTCTTTGTAACAGGTCAACCAGTATTCGGTCTCGTACGTGCGGAACGCTCCGCTCGTGCCGCCGATGAATGTATTGTAATAGGCATATTGATAGGGATGGAGTTGAATGGAAGAATAGATTGCGGGAAGGAAGATGAGTAGAGAAAAGAGAATAGAGAGTAGGGAGTAATGGGTAAACTTGCCCTGAGCAATGTCGAAGGGTGGTAATTGGTAATTCTTTAGAAGGGCGAAGATTTTTTCAAACGCAAATCCGGCAAAAATAAATAACGGCGGGAGCATGAACAGGAAATGACGATACCCGTCATACATTGGTGGCTTGCGCAGGATGACATATAAGAAGGGGATGACGAACCAGAGAAGAACAGTGAACAGCTGCCAGTAATCAGTGTTCAATTTTTTACGGAGGAAGGCGAACAGTAAACCAACAGCGAAAAGTATGAGGACAGGTTCGGTCAGTGTGAGACTTAAGAGAACGGGAAGGTAGCGGCGTGGAAGTTGATCGGCTTGATAAATTTGCCCATTGAATAATACCGGCAATTGCGTTGGATTATCCGACATGAATCCAAAGGCTTCGATGAATCTTTGAATTGGATTTGTCCACAAGTAAGGCCAGGTGATGAAGGCAATCAATATCGCGAAGGCTGCGTAAATTACAAAAGTTTTTATCAAGAAAGGAAGATAAACCCTAAAGGTCTGCCTGCCCTTTGGGAATTCTTGATTAACGAAAAAGACCTTTAGGGTTTTTATCGCATAGATTCCCACGAGTACACCTGCCAAAGGTCCCAGCACGCGGATGGATGTGGCAATGCCGAGAAAGAAAGACGCAAGGAGTAGAGACTTTGCTCCCAACGGCGTCCTCGCCGCCGGGGACTGCGGCGAGAGCAGGGCTATATCATCTACCATCTCAAATCCAAAACATACCGCGCCTAAAAAGAAAACAAGGAAGGGCGGATCTTTCGGGTTGATGAAGGCATGTCCCCACAAAAGTGGCTGCCATGCGAATAGCGCGGCGGCTGCCAGCGCGGCGGCTGCGCTCATGTAGCGTTTTGAAAAACGATACAGCAAATATACGCCGAGTTGAAAGGTGAGGAAGTTGATCAAATGCCACGCGGATGCGTTATCCGCGCCGAGGGATTCAACCACCGATACAAACGGGCGCGCGATGATGATGTAAGCCGGTCCGCGGTTGGCATGGTCTGTTCCGCTCGAACCGTAGGCGTTGTTGAGGTCAAAATTTCCACTGAACCATTCTTTGGGCGAGTACGCGTATCTGAGCGCGTCGGCGTAATTATAAAAGAGCGGCTCATCCCACGATAAGCCGTAACTGCGAAACGTAAATAAGCCAACCACAATGTTGACGATCAATAAAATAAGGATGGGGTTTTGACGGAATTTTTGCATGATGGGCGTAGAGACGCAGCATTGCTGCGTCTCTACGCGTTACCTTTGCGAGATGCGATACGCCTGACGCTTTTTGGCTTGTTCCATGCGCTGTTTTTCCTCTTCGGTTTCAACAACCAAAGCGGGGATCGGCGTTGCGTGTCCGTCGTCATCCAATGCGACATAAACAAGATAAGCCGTGTTCGTATGTGTGCGCTCGCCGGTGATCGGATTCTCTGCGACGACTTGCACTTCGGCTTCGATGGAACTGCGCCCGGTGTAAGTCACCTCCGCGTTGAGAATGATCAGGTCGCCGATCTTGATCGGCTCGCGGAAGACCATCGAATCCACGGCGACGGTTACGACGCGTTTTTGCGCGTGACGCATACAGGCAAGCGCGCCAGCTTCATCCACAAGTTTCATGATCCAGCCGCCGTGGACGTTACCATAGGTGTTGGCGTGTTCGGGTTGCATCAATTGCGCGATGCTGATGCGCGATGCGCGCGGCGATTTGGGTGTCGGAGTACTTGTCATCTTTATCAACCTTGCCCCTCCCCCCATTTCCCGCTTTTGGAAATGGGGGGAGGAATGGGAGGGGGGTTAATCCATATCCTGAATCGATTCGCCCGCGTCTGTTGTGTGCAGGCGCTCGGGTTCATCAAGCAGGACGTCAATGAGTGAGTGGGTTAACTCGGACATCATCGGCGGGAGTGGAATGGTGGCGGGCAGGCTTACTTTTTGGGGTTTGGGCGGCGGATTGACTCGAGGATGAAGTGAGTTCGTCGAGCGTTTGCGAAGTATGCGTGGGTCGTTTGTCAGCGTCCCGACGTACAATCCGATCACGGAATGTACGTCCCGATTCGGGGTGACGAATCCGATCCACTCTCCGTTGCGGTTGAAGATATATGGGTATGCCAAAAATGCTTCGGGATCGCCTTTGGTGGTGTAAATGGGGATCAGTCTTTCGCTCATATTTGAACCTCGTGTGAATGGTCGATGTCTTTGTATGTCCAGTAGCGGTTGACAAAGAAATTCCACAACATCACAATTCCAACCGCGGCGGCGAGTGTTAGATTCCTCGCGTAGAAATCGGCGCTTGTGGAAGGCACGCGAAATATGTTTTCAAAGAAATGCGTCAGCGGCGGTTCAACATAGTGCAGAATCGGAATACGGATCGCGACGCCCGCCGTGTTGACCAGGAAGAACATGCCCAATTGATTTAGTAGCGGAAGCGAGCGCGATTCGGGATAAGTCCAAAATCGATTCCCGATGAAGTTGCTAATTACCGCGCAGGTAAAAGAGATCGTCCCGGCGTATACAAGCGGCATGTCCAAAAAATGCGAGAGCAGGTTCATCACGCCAAAGTCGATGGCTGCGCCGATGGTGCCTACGAATGCGAACTTAAAAAAACGATTGCGTTCTTTGGTGTCTTTAAGGATCATGCCAGTCCTAATTTTTGTTTGAAGAATGGAATTGTACGGCGAATGCCTTCTTCGATATCCACTTTGGGCTCCCAATTTAAAATGTCGTGCGCGCGCGTAATGTCGGGGCGGCGGCGCTGTGGATCACGCGGGCTGCGCGCATCCACGTATGTAATGCCCGCTTTATTTTCCGTGATCCTGTTGATGGCTTCTGCAAATTGCAGGACGGTCATTTCGACGGGATTGCCAATGTTGACAGGAAAATGTTCTTCGGAATAAAGCAATTTTATAATGCCGTCTACGAGATCATCCACGTAACAGAATGAGCGTGTCTGCTCGCCATCACCATAGACGGTAAGCGGCTGCCCTAGCAGGGCTTGCTTTAATAAATTGGGCAGGGCGCGTCCGTCTTCCATATCCATGCGCGGGCCGTAGGTGTTGAAGATACGCACAATGCTGGTGTTGACGTTATGGAAGCGGTGATATGCCATGGTTAAAGATTCGGCGAAACGTTTGGCTTCATCATATACGGCGCGTGTGCCGACCGGATCTACGTTTCCGGCATAGGTCTCCGGCTGTGGATGTACATCTGGGTCGCCGTAAATTTCGCTGGTGGATGCGAGTAAAAACTTTGCGTTATGCGCGCGCGCAATGCCGAGACAATTATGCGTGCCGAGTGCGCCCGCTTTCATGGTTTGAATGGGGAGGTTGAAGTATCCCGACTTCGACAGCGGGTTTGGGCTGGCTGGCGAGGCGAAATGCATAATTGCATCTATTTTCCCGGGGACAAAAATATAGTTCGAGACATCGCGTTTATAGAAAGAAAAATTTTCATTTCCTGCGAGATGCGCGATGTTATCCGGGCTGCCTGTGACGAAATTATCCATGCCGAGGACTTCGTGTCCGTCTGCGAGTAAACGGTCGCTAAGATGTGAACCAAGAAAGCCCGCCGCGCCTGTGATTAAAATTCTCATTGTTTTTTCCTTATATGAATTTGTTGATTCTCCCTCATCCCCGGCCCTTCCCCCAAAGGGGGAAGGGAGTCGGATTCCCCTCTCCCAGAGGGAGAGGGGTTAGGGGTGAGGGAGAATTTTATTTCCAATCAATTATATTGATCAACCCATCGCCTGTCACTTGATAGGCTTGTGCGCTGCCGCTGTCGATCAACCAAAGATTATCCTGATACACCACCGCGATGAAGTCGCCGGTCTGGCCTTCGATAGGGTCTGGTGACCAGACCGGAGTTTGCGGTTCGATTCCGCTTGTATCTGTTGGCGGGAAAAGCACTTTGCGATTTGATCCATCGCGATCCATAAGAACTAAACGATAGCGGCTTGTGTCGCTTTGTTCGGTGAAGATGCTTTGCAAATACGCGACCTGATAATAACGCTCGCGCCCATTCCATCTTGCAGATGATGCGGCGGGAGATGAGAACATGCCCGCCACGTCCACCATCGAGACGTTCGCCGAGTTGCTAAACGAATACGCGGATAAATTGAAGAACGGCGATTCTTCGCTCGGGATCGGCGCGGGCGCGGGCGCATGTGATACATAATAAAGCGTGTTTCCATCCGCGCCCCAGGTGATGGGCGGAATCCACGCCCAGTTGTTATGCGTGTTGAGCGGGGTGATATTCAGCAGCGGTTTGAGATATCCACCATCCTGATCCACCATCCCGATTTGATCAGGACGCGCATACGCGAGCCTGCCATCCGCGGAGTAGGCGAAGGACATGCCCCACCAGCCATATACGCCGCCGCTGTTCGCATCCAGCATTTTGCGCGGAGCGCCGCCCACGACGCTGACGCGGTAAAGATCGTTGTTCGCCTGCCAGCCCGGCGCAGTCGCGCGCGGCTCAACCGTGGAGTATGCGACTGAACTTGTTTCAGGAATCCATTCGGCGTAGTGCACTACGTTGCTGGCTTGCAGCCAGACGGGTTTCGGGTCCACGCTGGTGGTGCGTACCGCCCAAAGCGTATTGATCTCTTCGCTGATCGGCTTTTTTGATTTGCGCGTGAAAAGCAAATAATCACCTTTGGGAGATAACTTGAAGATATATCCATCGAGGTCGCCGGTGCCGACGAGGATGCGCCGATTCGCGGTCGAGCCTTCCATGATCCACGCGTTTCCGCCCGCGAGATAAACCAGCGCGCCGGATATATTCAACGGTGTGAACGATGAGCGCGCGCCGACCATCACGATTTCGGGCAGCGCTTCATTCAACGTCACCGTCTTCACCGCCGATTTGCTGGCTTCGACATTGTCTTCGAGAATTCTTCTGTATGTGATCTCTTGCAGCCCATTCACGCCGGCTTGTACGAGCCGCGTTTCACCTTCTGGCAGGGTTTCGTTGCGCACGATCTGCCGTTCAAACGGAACAACGACTTGCCCGGTTTCAAAAACTTCCTTTACGCGTGTGAGTTTGATCGTGTCGCCGTTATTCAAGACCGTATAAAACGGCGGCTCGGAACGATCCAAACTTCCCGCTGTGATATTTATGGATTGCAAAACTTGTGTGACCGTGCTGCCCGCTTTGATCGTCACCGCGCGCGTCGCGCCGTCTGCGATGACACTGACGGTGATGTCTTCGCTGATCTGCGGGGCGCGGCAGGAAACACCGAGCGTGGCGAATATTAGCAGAAACAGAATCAGAACAGAGCGAAGAAAGAAGCGCGGCATGTCAGGTATAATCCAGCAGCTATTTGATCCTGCCGATCATGGTCATCACGCCGTCTGCAATGCTGATCGATTCCAAACGAAAGCCGATCGCGACGGGGCCAAAAGATCCGGTGAATGCTTCGGCAACAATGGCGTTGACTGTGGCGTTCAAGCCTTCGGGCGCGGCGAACGGACCGAAATCCGCGGTGACGATCTCAACCTTTGGCGCGCCTGTAGTCGGGTCGATGCTGACGTTGGTGGTGATGAGCATGTTGGCGGTGAATGAGCCGCGTGTGATCTTGCCGTAAAGTTGCATTTGATTGTCGCGCAGCAATACCTGCGGATCGGTGAACGGCGGATTTCCCTTCTCCAGCATTCTGGTTGCGATCAACGAGGTGAGTTGGCTTTCGGTGATGTTCAACGTCACCACGCCGCTTTCGGCACCCGTGACAAGCGCCTCAACAATTTGAGTTTGTACGCTTTGCACTTCGGCAGTTGAAACGGGAACGGTCTGGGTCGGGTAATCCGGCCCGCCGACGAAGACTGAGCAAGCCATTGATGCAAGCATAAAGATGAGAATAAAGAAAGTAAGTGAATGTTTTTTATTTTTCATAACATTGAATCCCAAAAAAGAATATTATTAAAATCATTAAGCGGAGCAATTATAGCATGAGCGACTCTCAATCCACTTCCAATACTGAACTAAGCCTCGCGGCAAAGATCGAGGCGATGTTGTTCGTTTCAGCCGAGCCTGTGCCTGTCACGCAGCTCGCGACTGCGTTGGATATTAACGCGAGCGTCGTCGAGCGTGGATTAAAAGAACTCGACGACGCGCTTGCCACGCGCGGATTACGCCTGCAGCGCAATGCGGGACGCGTGCAGTTGACTACCGCGCCCGAATTGGCTGAACTCGTCGAACTTTTTCTCGGCCTCGAAGCGACCACGCATCTCAGCCGCGCCGCGCTGGAGACTCTCGCGATTATCGCTTATCAACAGCCGTGTACCCGTCCGCAAGTGGATGCGCTCCGCGGTGTGAACAGCGACGGCATGATGAAGAGTTTGCTAAGTAAAGGCCTCGTTCAGGAATCCGGGCGCACTGATGGCCCAGGCCGCCCGATCTTATATTCCACTACGCCCGAATTTTTACAGCACTTCGGATTGAGCTCGATCATCGAGTTACCTCCGCTTGCCGCGCCTGTTGACGAAGAACATAACGTATTGTTAAAGGGATAATTTAATTATGGAAGAAAGACTTCAAAAATTATTGGCACAAGCGGGCTACGGCTCGCGCCGCGCCTGTGAGGAATTCCTCATCCAAGGCCGCGTAAAGGTGAACGGAAAGGTTGCCGAGCTCGGACAAAAAGCCGACCTTGCCGTGGATCGAGTCACCATCGATGGCAAGGCTTTGCCCAAAGCCGAAGCGTTGACTTATATCGCATTATACAAACCGCGCAATGTACTCTCCGCCGTCGAGGGACAGGATGACCGCGAAACCGTGCGCGCGCTGATTCCCATCCCCGGGCATTTATATCCCGTTGGCAGGTTGGACTTCGACTCCGAAGGGCTGATCTTGATGACCAACGATGGCGAGTTGACCAACAAGTTGACCCACCCGCGTTTTGGGCATGAGAAGGAATATCGCGTGCTGCTGGCGCGCAGGCCCGATGAAAAGCAAATGGAGGCGTGGCGGCGCGGCGTAGTTTTGGAAGATGGCGATAAGACCATGCCCGCGCAGGTAAATTTCCTCTCCTCCTCAGGTAAGGGCGTGTGGGTGCGGATTGTGATGGGCGAGGGCAAGAAACGCCAGATCCGCGAGACGGGGCGGCTGCTCGGCTTGCCGGTTGTTACGATTATCCGCTTGCGTATAGGCACGTTGAAACTTGGCAACCTCAAACCGCGCCAATGGCGCTATTTAACCGCTGGTGAAATCGCGGAATTAAAAGGCGAAGCGGCTGTGCCAAAACCGGTGATCAAATACAAACGCAGACCCGCGCAGATTCCAGAATCTAAAGACAAGCCGAAGCGACCGTTTCCCAAAGCGATCGATAAATCGAAGCGTCCGCTCTCCAAGAAAACCGATAAGCCGTTTAAGAAAAAATCTTATTAGACCTCTTGCTTAAGTAATTTTCAGTCAACGAATAAATCCGATGGTCGAGTAGCCGCGTTCTTTTTCTTTGCGGCGTATCGAGACCATCCATGACAGAAAAACATAAATTACAACCAGTTTTTGATTTTGCAAGAGATCTATTAATTGATCTGTGATTAGATCCTAAAAGTCTCCTCGCCTGACACTCGTTACTGATTGCAAGACTCCCTTGCCTGATGTGACGAAGGTTGGCAGGCAGGGCCTTTAGGGTCTTTTTTTATGTTGCTGGTATAATCGTATAAATTCGAATTTCATGGTGTCAGATGGGTCATATTTTCATCAGTTACAGCCACAAAGATAAAGACTATGTCCACAAACTTCAAAATGTCCTGCAAAACGAGGGCTTTGAGGTTTGGATCGATGACCGTATTGATTATGGTGAAGAATGGCCCACCGAGATCGAATTGCGGCTGGATCAATGTGAGGCATTTATTTTGGTTGTCAGCGAAAATGCGAAGAAATCAAAGTGGGTGCAAAATGAAGTGCGGCGGGCGGAGCGGACGGGAAAGCCTTTTTTTCCGCTTGTGCTTCAAGGTGATCCGTGGCTGTACATTGAAAGTATTCAATGGTTTGATGTCAAAGACGGATCCGTGCCTGACGAAAAATTTTTTCGGCGGCTTGCAAATTTTGCGACGAGAAGAAAATCTTCTGTCGAAAGACAGTATGAGCCGAAACCTGTAGGTCAAACAAACGCGCAGCGTGTTGAGCGCCTTGCTGAGAGACGAACCACTACTGCTAACACTCGGGCTGTAAGCCCGACCTACGTCACCATTGGTGGAGTTGTGATCGTTGCTTTGTTGGGACTTATCTTTGGCATAAATTATCTTCTCAATATCCCCGCTTCTGTAACGCCGACTGAAACTGTAAATTCAACGCCTTTTGAAACAGCGGTTATCTCCACTTCAACTGAAACAAAAAATCCACCGACGCGCACGCTCGTTCCGCCCGCATTTACGCCGACCCCTGGCATCGGCTCGATCTTCATGTCTGACGGCGTGACCATGCTTTACGTCCCGGCTGGAACTTTCTCGATGGGCAGCGAAAAAGATAATGATGAAAAGCCAATCCATTCCGTTGATTTGGATGGCTATTACATGGATAAATACGAAGTGACCAATGCCGCCTACAAACGCTGCGTGGATGCGGGTACATGTGCCGCGCCAAAAGAAAGTAAGTCATACACGCGCCCCGCATATTATGGTAATTTTGAGTTTGACGAGTTTCCCGTCATTTATGTTGATTGGAACATGGCAAAGACCTACTGCGAATGGCGCGACTCAAGATTGCCCACCGAAGCCGAATGGGAAAAAGCCGCACGCGGTACAGATGGGCGTACTTATCCGTGGGGTGAAGATATTAGCTGCGATAAATTGAATTACAATAATTGTACAGGAGACACGACCAAAGTTGGCAGTTATCTTGATGGCGTTAGCCCTTATGGACTTTACGATATGGCTGGCAACGTGTGGGAATGGGTGAGTGATTGGTATGATGGAAAATATTATCAAAATTCGCCCTCCTCGAATCCTTTGGGAGCGGCTTCTGGTTCATATCGCGTGCTGCGGGGCGGCTCGTGGAACTACGTCGATAACGTCACTCGTTCCTCGTATCGGTTCAACGTCACTCCCGATTACATCAGCAACGGCATCGGTTTCCGCTGCGCCCGCTCACTTCCTTGATCCTGTTTTCTGTGTTCTGGTTTTCTGATCTTCTGACTTCGCTAATTTACAGAAGCGCTGTCTATTCACAGTCGTCCCACCTTCTCGCCGTAAGGCGAGTCGCGCAAAAAAAGGCGGTTATGGGCAAAGCATACAATAACTTTTATCCGCAAATATATGATCTGATGAACTTGTGGCTTGCTTTTGGCAAAGCATCCAAAGGACGGCGTGGTCATCCTTCCATCGTTGCGTTTGAATACAATCTTGAAAAAGAGTTGGTGCAGCTGCGCGATGAATTGCGCGATGAAACATACATGCCGGGCGGTTATCGAAGTTTTACGGTGCATGAACCGAAGAGGAGAAAGATTTCAGCCGCGCCGTTTCGGGATCGGGTGGTTCATCATGCGCTAATGAATGTGGTTGGTCCCATGCTGGAAAGAAAATTTGTTTTTGATAGTTACGCCAATCAGGTTGGGAAAGGCACTCATAAGGCGCTGGATCGCTGTACATATTTCATGCGCCGTTATGAATATGTTTTACCTTGTGACATAAAGCAATTTTTTCCATCCATTGACCACCAAATTCTAAAATCTGTGCTGGCGAACACTGTTAAGGATGCGCAGGCGTTGCAATTGATCGAACGTATCATTAAAAGTGGGGAAGGAGTGTTGAATGACGAATATGACATGACTTATTTTCAAGGAGATGATCTCTTTTCTAAAAACCGCCCGCGCGGTTTACCCATCGGTAATTTAACCAGTCAGTTTTGGGCGAACGTGTATATGAATGAATTGGATCAATTTGTCAAACAAAAATTGAAAGTTCGCGCCTATTTGCGTTATGTGGATGATTTTGCGTTGTTTTCAAACGACAAAAAAGAACTGCGCGAATGGCGTGCCGCCATCATTAATTTTTTAGCGGGTTTGCGTTTGACCATTCACGAAGAGAGCGCGCATACTCGTCCTGTTTGGAAAGGAATTACCTTTTTAGGTTTTATTGTCTTTCCCGATCATCGCCGTTTGAAGCCGCCCAAAGGATATGCTTTCCGCCGCCGTTGGAAACATCTTTATTCAATGCGTAAAAATGGAATGATGAGCTCCGACGATTTGAAAGTTCATGCGGTTGCATGGGCAAACCACGCGCGTTATGGCGATACGTGGAATTTAAGAAGAAAAATATTAAACTCGGTAAAATCATGACTGAAAATCAATCTCCCATTTTTGTAAAAACATCTAATTTCCTGTTGTGGATGATGCAGCATACCGATAATTTCCCCAAAAGCGAACGTTTTCGGCTTGCAAAACGCATCGAAGATTCTGCCTTTGATTTTTATGAGAATTTAGTTCACGCTGTAAAAGCGCGCGACAAAAGAAGATTTTTGTTGCAAGCCGACTTGGAACTGGATAAATTGCGTTTGTATCTTCGGCTTGCCCATCAACGCAAACTCACCAGCCATCCGCAGTATCTTTATTCCGCCGAGGCTTTAACTGAAATTGGAAAGTTACTTGGTGGTTGGTTGAAAACCATTCCACAGACATAAAGGCATTTTCAGGCTGTAAAGTCTGCTTATGTGGGGACGCCAGAGCGCGTGCTGCGGGGCGGCTCGTGGAACAACAACAATAACAACACACGTTCCTCGAATCGGAACAACAACACTCCCGATAACATCAACAACAACATCGGTTTCCGCTGCGCCCGATCTCTTCTTATGGTCTTTCAAGCCTGAATGTATCGCGTTCATGGATGCGGTGCGAGCGCTTTGGAAGTGAGTCCTGGCGATTCCCGCCCAATTCTCTTGTTGGGCAAATATAAAATAGTCCCATTCCCTTCATTCTTTGAAATAATTGGAATGGGACACCTTAAACCAAAGACCTCCGAGATGCATACGCAAATCTCGGAGGTCTTGATTTTATGCTTTTATCGCTTCAATAGCATTTACCCAAAGTTCGTACTCGCTCAGATCCAGCTTGTCGCTCCATGAAATTCCGTAGCCGCCAGCATCCACTTTTACCTGCTTGAAGAGGACTTCATTTTCCAAAGCCTTGAACGGCTCGAACTTTTCTATTAACGGTTTGCAATCGTATATCTTTTCAATGCCATTGGCGAATTTGACCCGTAATTTTTTGTCTTCCAAAGGCTGCGCGGATAAAATCTTTGGAGTTTCCATTTTTTTTCTACTCCAATCCGGGCAATTGTTTGAATTCATTTGTCTGCCACATGCGAAGCAACTCATCCTTGTATGCTGTAGCCCAATCTTTGACCAACTTATGCGCTCGTGAAGGCAGGTCGCCTTCCATCATTTCGAGGGTTTGAATATTGTAGACTGCATTGTATTCGCCATACACTGCATGGAAATGAGGAACTCCATGTTCGCTTTGGCTGAAATACATCTTGATCACAATTCCGTAAAAACGAGAGATCACTGGCATAAATACCTTCTTTCTTAAATGTTAGTTGAAGATAGTATAAACCAAAACCTCCGAGCCGCTTTACGCAAAATCTCGGAGGTCTTTTTATATCTTAACTTGCCAACGTTTGACTTTCGACTCTTCGACAGGCTCAGAGCATCAGCCTGTAACCTGCCAACTTTCAAACCTTCAACCTTCCAACACACTCAGCTCTGTCTTATATCCCAAAACTTCTTCACAACCTTCGTTAAAGCCTTTTTCACTTCTTCTTTCTTGAGTCCGGCTACCTTGAAGGTCAAAACTTTAGTGGTGGGATCATCGCCTGAGAATTGACCGAAGGAAATGAAGTCGCCGCCGGCATCGGAGATGGCTTTGGTCACTTTCGCGAGCTGACCGGTTACATCGTCAATGACTGCGGTCACGCGAATACCTTTTGTGCGTGCGCCCATCAACTCGAGGAAAATCTTGAACAGGTCGGTTTCAGTGATTATGCCAACGACTTTTCCAGCGCGTATCACCGGCATACCGCCGATCTTTGAATCCGCCATCATGCGCGCGGCTTCTTCGATCGGCGTGCCGAAATCAACGGTTTCGATTTTTTTGCTCATCACCTGGCTGACGGTCACTTTGCTGAGCAGGTAGTTCATCTCCCACACGCTAAGTGTAGTTACGGGGGACGGGGAAGCATTCACCAAGTCACCTTCAGAAACGATACCGACCATCTTTCCATTTTTCATCACCGGCGCGCGGCGGATGTGTTCCTTTTTGAACATTGCCAAAACATCGTGGATGGATGTTTCGGGAGCAACTGAAATAACAGGGTGGGACATTCTTTCGCCAACAAACATTTTTACCTCCAAAGGGTTATACAAAAACCTAATTCGTGAAATTTGTTACAAACACATTATACGCGGAATTCGTGAAAAGAAAGTCACGAATTTGGAGTGAATAAGGTCACATTGCGCCCCCACCCGGCCTCCCCCAAATACGACAACTGAGAATTTGGAAAATAGAAAAAGTTCGCATGTCGTATTTGGGGGAGGTGCCCGCAGGGCGGAGGGGGCAGGATTACTTTGCAAACTCCGTTATTACCCGTGCTGCGTGCCGCGCATGCTTAAGATACAGGTCAATGCGGATATTTTCGTTGGGCGCATGCGCGCGCGTATCGGGGTAGCCGTGTCCCATCGTCACCACGGGCAGATTGAGATCGTGCACGAATGGGTAGTTGGGGCCAGAGCCGCCGATGAGCGGGACGATTTGCATCGGCGCGTCATAGACATCCGCGGAAGTGTCTACGATGAGTTTGACAAACGGATGATCGGGATCGGTGCGCGCGGCGGGTTCACCTCCGTGGTAGGTAATCTCCACGTCGCTGAAGCCCTGCGCGTCGAGATATGCGCGGAGTTTTTTCAAAATATCCTCGGGCTTTTGATTCGGCACGAGTCTAAAATCCACTTTGGCGGATGCGCGCGCGGGCAGAACAGTTTTGGAGCCTGCGCCTTGATAGCCGCTGTTCAATCCGCAAATGGTGCAGGTGGGCGTGAAGACTTCTTCCACTTTTAAATCTGTGCCGCCTTGCAAGCCTTTGATGAATTCTTTCACGCCGTAACGCGTTTTGTATTCATCGGCGACATCGGGAAGTTGCTCCATGAATTCGCGGTCGCGCGCGCTGGGCGGAATGACATCGTCATAAAAGCCGGGAATTAGAATGCGTTCGTCTAATCCTTTCAACGTGTTTAGCGCCCATACCAAACGCCACGCGGCGTTCGGAAAAATGCTGCCGCCCAAACCGGAATGAACATCGGTTGAAAGCGACTCGACGGTGAGCTCAACATAACAAATGCCGCGCAAGCCGAGATATTGCATTGGCACCTCGCGATGATCTACGCCGCCGAATTCCCAGATGCACGCATCTGCTTTGAGTTTTTCCATGTTATTGCGGATGAAGTCATGCAGGTGCGCGCTCGCGGTTTCTTCCTCGCCTTCGATGATGAATTTGATATTGCAGGGCAGTTCGCCATCCTGCTCAAGAATTGAATCGATTGCGAAGAGCCGCGCGGTGAGATGACTCTTGTCATCGCTCACGCCGCGCCCATACATTTTCCCGTCGCGGATGCTTGGTTCGAAGGGCGGGCTTTCCCATAATTCCAATGGTTCGGGCGGCTGCACATCATAATGATTATAGATCAGCAGTGTTTTATCGCTTTTACCTTTGCGCTCGCCGAACACGACTGGCGCGCCATCGGTCGCCATGATTTCCGCGCTGAAGCCGCGCTTCTCCAACATTTCCTTAACGATCAGCGCGCATTCTTTCATCCCGAGATTTTGCGCGCTGACGCTCGGCTGCGCCACGTAACGCACAAGTTCTTTTAAATTTTCATCGAGATTTTTTTCGAGATATGAATCTAGTTTTGAATAGTTACTCATGGAATCTCCTTGTGTAAATAAGTGTAGCGCGACATTCATGTCGCCGTACCAAACACAGCGACATGAATGTCGCGCTACAGAAACTTCATCACCCAGTCAATTGAATACGCGCCTGCATAAGCGAATATTGCCATCTTGATCAATTGTCCGCCCCAGCAGAATAGCAGGAATTTCCAGAGCGGCATTTTTGCCATGCCTGCTGCGATTCCGGCGATATCAAAAAATGGATTGGGGATTGCGGATAAAACGAGGATTGTCCACCCGCCATATTTTTTAATCCACGGGGTGACCTTATCGTAAATATCCATGCGCTCGATGACAGCCTGTCCGCTGAAGCCAGCCAGGTACCCGGTCAGTTCGCCGATTGCGCCGCCTGTCCCTGCGGCGAGGGCAACCAAAAGCGGATTGAAGATCGCACCCATTGCGAAGACTACCGCCACACCCGGCGCGGGCAGAAAGACTGTTGCGTTCGCCATCATAGTAATCAGGAAAATGCCCGGATATCCGTACGCGGCAAATTCCTCTACATGATCGCGGATGCTGAAGATGTAAACCGTAATCGCAATTACAGCCAACAGTGCGGCGATGCGTAGAACGACAGTGCCAACATTTGAACGTTCAAACGCTGGCATTGTCAAACGATTAACTTTCTTCGATGGTGACACTGATAATCTTCACTGCCGGCGCACTGGCATTACCCGGGTCGCGCGCGGGGATGGACATCAACACATCCAAGCCTTCCACAACCTGACCAAAGACGGTGTGCTTGTTATCCAAATGCGGAGTGGGTCCATGCGTGATGAAAAACTGCGAGCCGTTCGTGCCGGGTCCCGCATTTGCCATGGAGAGGATGCCCTGTTTGGAATGTTTCAGGCTGGGATGAAATTCATCGCCGAATTTATAACCGGGCCCGCCTCTGCCGGTGCCGGTCGGGTCGCCGCCTTGCACCATGAAGTTATCGATTACGCGGTGGAAGATTACGCCGTCGTAATATCCTTCGCGGGACAGGAAGACAAAATTGTTGACGGTCATCGGGGTTTTATCTGCGAATAGTTCAATGACCATCGTGCCTTTGTCGGTTTCCACGCGTGCCTTGTATTGCTTCTTCGGGTCGATCTGCATTGCGGGGGGAGTGCTCCATTGTTTTGCCATTCTAAATTTCTCCTTTTAATTTATTTGTTTATATTGCGGGTCATGTAGGGCGGAAAGGTTGGGCAAGTAATTTTATCAGGCATGCAGCCCGTATCAAGACTCTCACTTTAATAATAACTCTATTCTCGCCACAACCATATCCAGCGCAACAGCATTGAATCCGCCTTCGGGGATGATCACATCCGCGTAACGTTTGGAGGGTTCCACGAATTCAAGATGCATGGGGCGCACCGTTTCCTGATATTGCTTGATGACGGATTCTGTCGAACGTCCGCGCTCGGTAATGTCGCGGTATAAACGGCGGATGAAGCGCAAGTCTGCGTCAGTATCCACAAAAATTTTCACATCAAATAATTTTCTTAATTCAGGTTCTGCAAAGATGAGAATTCCCTCTACCAATATTACCCTGTGGGGAGCAACTGTAAATGTTTCGCCGGTGCGGCTGTCAGTGGCGAAATCATAGGTCGGCACTTCAATTGGATGGCGGCTGCGCAATGCTTTAAGGTGCTTGATCATCAATTCTGTTTCAATCGAATTGGGATGATCGAAGTTGACATCCTGGTGCTGGGCTGCCGGTAATTTACTCAGATCTTTGTAGTATGAATCATGTTGAAGATACGCGATACGATCCGCGCCGACGCGGTTGAGAATCTCCTTTGCGACGGTGGTCTTGCCCGAGCCTGATCCGCCTGCGATACCGATGACCAGTGGAGTGATGTGACTCATAACGCGATTATAGCCCATGAATGACAAAACGGCTTTGGGCGAACCCGAAGCCGTTTTGTTTGACTGCTTGAATACAATTGAACAATCAATGAGTCCACTGCTAAAACCAATTAAACACAAAGGCACAAAGGGATACAAAGGAAAAGCCTTTTCATTAGACCTCTTGCAAAAGTAAAAATGGCTTTTCTAAGATCGTGAAAACCTTAACGCGAATGCCGCGAAAAGGCGAATGCCGCAAATTTTTAAGAGTTATTCGCGGGCATTCGCTCAATTAGCGCCATTCGCGTTTAAGAATTTCTCCGCGCCTCTGCGGTAAATCTTAAGACTTATGCAAGAGGTCTATTTATTAAAACCTTCGTGTACTTTGTGTCCTTCGTGTTTAAAGACCTTTTTGCAGTAGAGTCATCTAATGTAATACTTTAAAAAATAAAAAATCCCATCTCTTGTATAGAGATGGGATTTTTTTATTTTCAAAACAAGTTACGGAATAATCCCTGCCAGATCGGAGCCGAGACGAATCTCGATATCTACTGTTGAGGCGGGATCAGGGTTGAAGCGGATCTGATTAGCAGTAATGCCAAAGGTCGCCTGCATATATTTCAATGTGTAAAGTTTAGGACCATACACAACGATCGTGGTGGTGGTGTAAAGTTCGCTGGCCGGGCCTACTTCGGTGACATTCATGCCTTGCGATTGGAAGAGTGTGCCGGCGCGCTGATCAAGACCGGGGGTGAACGTTCCATCCACGATGCGTACGCGCGCTTCTTCCATGCGCATGAGAGTCGGGGCATCGCCTTGCGCGAGCGGGCTGAGCGGTCCGCTGGAGGTGAATATCTGGTCGCGCAGCACGCGGATCTTATCCGCGAGCGGTTTCATGATGCTGGCGTTTTGCCCGCCCAAGGTGACGTTATCAAGCGTGATCATTGTAGTATCGATGACGCCTGTTTGAATACCATTGGCTGCGACATCCTTGCCAAGCACCGCAAGTTTAACGGCGTCTTGAAATGCCATGTTCGTGTGAATACCCGATTGAAATTGAGCATAGATCGCGGGCGAGTTTTCGATCAACTTGGGGAACATTTTAGGATCGAATACTTTTTTCTCAATGGCGTAAATGACAAGTTGCTGGCGTCTGGCGCGGTCTATGTCGCCGTCTTTGGTGTGGCGGGTGCGGGCATAGGCAAGCGTGCGCCAGCCGTTCATGTGGCGATAACCGCAGCACTTGACCTTGAAGTGATCCGTGCCGGGTCCAACCGGATCAAGGACGAGCGTCTCTTCCACCCACACATCCACGCCGCCGAGGTAATCAATAAATTCAGCGAAGGTATTGAAATCCACCTGGGCAAAATAATGGACGGGTACGCCCAAAAATTGCTCGACTGTTTTCATGGCAAGTCCCGCTCCGCCGCCGGGGAGTTTCGCGCCTTCGCCGATGGGATAAGCCATGTTGATGCGGCCATAACCCGAGCCGGGAATATTCACCCACATGTCGCGCGGGATGGATAACATGCCCGCTTTCTTTGAGATCGGGTCAATGGTAAACAGGATCATCGTATCGGTACGCGGAGGACCTTCGTTTGCCTGCCAGTCGCGATAATCCAAACCGAAGAAGAGGATGTTGATCCGGCTGGCGCCATCCCATGATGGAGGCAGCACTACGGGAGCCAAAACTTCCGGCGTAGGAGGAAGGTTCGCAATTGCGCCGGGTTCGGGGGTGAATGAAGGATTAGCGTCGCCCACTCCACCGGGGCAGGTTGAAAGCGGCATACCGGGTAAATTTGTGATTAACCAACAATCTGTCATGCTGCGCGCGACAATAAACCCGCCAACTGCCAGCGCAAGAGTTACCCCAAAAAAGATGATCTGCCCAACGGAGGGGCGTTTCATTTTCGGGAATTTTATTTTTTTCAAGAATTCAAATCTATCCATTTTTTACCTCAGGGCTTGATATATACCATATCCAGCCCAAGTCGTTCCAGGCCGATCTGCGCCCAATATTGCAGCACAGCGGATTCTTCACTCATTGATTTCATTAATATAGGGATGGCGCGGTGATCGCGGATTTCGCCCAACGCGCGCAACGCCACGCAACGCGTGCGGATGCCGGTCGGCGCTTGAGTGGCGACCTCGATTAGACTCGGCGCGGCGGGTTTTCCAATTTTGATGAGCGCATTCGCTGCCAACCCCGCCGCGATTGAATCTTCGTCGGCGAGGGTTTTGATCAGCGCGGGGATCGCGGCTTCGTCGGGATGATGGCAGAGCGCGAGGGCGGCTGCGGCGCGCACATCGGGGGCAGGGTCTTCGAGGAGCGGGATTAACTGCGTGGCCAGCGTATGAGGCGAAGCGGCAAGCGCTCGCACAGCCCACCAGCGGGAATCTGCACTCTGCGCGCGCGTTAATTCCAGCAGAGGAGGAATCGCCGCTGCTCCTAATTCTACAATTGCAGGGATCGAGTTTTCTGCGCGCTCGTCGTCTCCGCTGGTGAGGTCATCGAGTAAATCTTGCATTTCGACCGTGCTCAATACAGGCACGTTTATTTTGCGGGCGGCGGGACGGGCAGCGCGTCTTGCGCGGTGTTGATCCACTTGTCGCCTTCGTCAATTAACATTACGGGAATATCATCGACGATGGGATATTTGCGGGCGCAATCCTGGCAGATGAGCCAGGTGTCTTTGTGTAAAACAAGTTTGCCTTCTTTTTCGCGAACACAATTGGGGCAACGTAGGATTTCAAGCAATTCTGAACTGACCATGATGGGTCTCCTTTTTAAAATTGTATCATTATTACGGCGCGCCCTCACCCTAACCCTCTCCCAAAGGGAGAGGGGACACTAACTCCCTTCCCCCCTTTGGGGGAAGGGCTGGGGATGAGGGGCTTTAATTACGTATTCGGCGAGAGACAAATCTTGTCTCTTTTTGCCTGTTTCTCGGGGTTTTCGGTTCCGGGCCCGTATTGACAGATGGCAGCCCAGGGTTGGTAATGGGTTGTGAATTCGCCAGTGAAGTAGACTTCGCCGTTGCGCCAGACCGTGCGCGTAACGGTGACATCCGCGCCGAGTGCGGCGTAATCAATTTGTTTGATCTCGCCTCTTCCAAGTTCGGGATTTTCTTCAAAGACCGGATCGGGCGCGGGGACGATATTAACAGGACCTGTTGTTTCTGATGTAACGCTGCGCCCATCGGAGGTGGAATAGATCGTCCATGTGATTTTGCGCGTGGCGACATCTACATCGGTGTCCATTAACATCCAGTAGGGAGTGTCGTTTTGAAATTTGAAATCGACGAGCGGGAAATATACGGTGGCATCCATGCCGGCAAGTTGGGAGTCATTCTCACCGCTGATGGTTTTTTCATAATACGTCACGCGGTAGGCATGAGAGTATCTTTCAATGACAGGATAGCCCGCTAGAAAGACGGTTCGGAAAAGCGTGGTGCTGACCTGACACACTCCCCCGCCAACGCCCTTGATAGTGCGTCCACCGTAAATGATAAGCGCTTCTGCGAATCCATTTTCAAGGCTGACATCGCCAAGATAGGAACCCATGGAGAAGATTTCATTCGGCGCGACCAACACGCCTTCATAACGTTCCGCTGCGGCGACGATGTTTTGAATACGCGCCTCACTCGAACCGTAAAAATAGGTAGTGCCTTGCGCGACAATTTGAATGATGCCCAACTCCGCGCCGGTGGCGGTATCCGCAACGGCGGGCTGCTGCTCGGCAACGACAAGCGGGACGTTATGCTCACCGCGCAGCAGCGCATCATTGATAGCGCGGATACTGGCTTCAACGTCCATGGAGCGCCCGACATTGGAAGCGGCGGTCGGTTCGATCTGACTCGATACTTCATTGAAATTAAAACGCGCGTTCGCGGGCTGGCGATCTACAAATGTCTTCAATTCATTTAATGTCGAACGCAGCGCATTGGGATCCAGACCGACCTGCATTTGTGCCTGTCCATTTACATCGACAACATTCACGCCGAGCATCTTGGCAAGCACGGGAATATCATACGACCACGGGCCGGGATCGCCCTCGCGGAAATTGGGGACGGTGATGGTCAACGGCTGGCTGAGGATGCCGCGCGCCGCATCCGCTTGAGAGGAGACATCCAACAAACGCGGCGCGGCTTCCTGAATGACGAGCGGAGTTTCACCGTCGCGGAAAGTTTGCAGCTGCCCACCGAGATAGATCAGCGTCGCGTCGAGATTCAACAAACGCCCGACCTGACCGGGCTGCGCGACCACGTTCGTACCTTCCAAATGCAGATTTGCTTCGACAACGGGCTGGTCGATCTGCGCGGCAATATTCTGCAAATAACCGTACGCCACGCGCTGATCAAAGAGGATGACAGGCGGAACGTCAGCGCCGAGTCCGCTGGCGCCGGCTTGAGAAGATAACGCGCTAAATGGATTTCCAGAACGTCCATATTTATAGGCGGCGTTTGCGCTGGCAGTCGGGTCGAAGACCATGCCCAACTCGGCAGGCGACGCGACCCATGTTTTATCCGCGCTGCGGAATAATATTTTTCCAGTGATGGGATAGGAAAGCGTCTGGCTTAGTTTCAATGCGGCAGCGTTTGGCGAAAGACCGGAAACATCCACGCCGGCGATGGAGACACCGGGGAAGATGCGCCCCGCGTATGCGAGTTGATAGCCAACCGTCCAGAAGATGGCAAGGCCAAGATATAACGCAAATCCGCCAGTAAAGACGGCAAGGATCTGTCTGGGTAGATCACGACGAGAGGAGTGTCTATTCATATAAAGGATTATAACGAAAAATTCAATTTCGTTTATGAGGTTTATATAAGTAGACCACGTTTATTTCACGGTACAATTTGAATACTCAAGGAGCGAAGATGATTGAAGAAGAATCCATTCCACAGGAACCTGTGCAGGAAGAATCCGAACAGGCACAACCAGAAGTTATGTTTGTAGACGCGCCGCCGGCCGCCGCATCCCAACCCAAGTGGCGGATGTGGATCGCCGCGGGCGGCTGCGCGGTGCTGTTTTGCGCGGCGGTCTTTGTCGGCACGCTGATATTCGCCGGGCCAAAGATCGTGCAGCAATTCATCCCTGAAAATATTAAAACTGCGGAGATGGCTCCACACGTTGAGACTCAAATGAATGCCATGGGCGATCCCAACGCGCCGGTGCATATCATCGAATACGGTGATTTTCAATGTCCGTATTGTCTGAAGTTTTGGGAAGAGACCGAGCCGCAGTTGATCAATGAATATGTGAACACAGGCAAGGTATATTTTGAATATCGGACGTATGCATTCCTTGGACCCGAATCCATCTCTGCGGCGGAGGGCGCGTATTGCGCGGGCGATCAAAATAAATTTTGGGAATATCACGACACACTCTTCAGCAATTGGACGGGCGAGAATGTCGGCGATTTTACGAACGAGAAATTGATCAAATATGCCAAGGCGCTTAACCTGAATATGACCGATTTCACTGCTTGCTTGAAGAGTGAGAAGCATAAAGCAACTGTGGAGCTCGATATGCTCAACGCACAAAAAGATGGCGTAACCGCCACGCCCACCTTAATCATCAACGGGTTTAAAGTGGAAGGCGCACAGCCTTTCGATAAATTAAAAGAAATTATCGAGCATGTCCTTAATGGAAATATAGATACACAAGATTTATGAGAGCAGCCATGAAAAAATATTTTATCTATCTACTGGTTTTGACTTTAACCGCCTGCAACCTGCCCGGAAGCCCGCCCAACGCGCCTGCGGCACAAGCCGCCACTGCGACGCAAACTATTGCGCCGCCCACAGAAGCCGCCACCAACACCTCGATCCCATCCGAGACGCCAAGCCCAATTCCCACGATGACATTTACGCCTATGCCAACCGAGACAAGTACGGCAACGCCTGTTCCCGTTGCGGAGAGTTTGGATGCAACTGTTACCTCGGATTTGCTCAGTTGTCGTTATGGTCCCGGCGCGGAATATTTATACTTCTATGGGTTCAGCAAGGGCATTAAGTTAAAATTGATCGGGCGCGCAAACGGCAATAACTGGGTAATGGTGGACGGGATGAAGCATCTGTGCTGGGTGAATGCCAAATTCCTCGAAATCAAAGGCGATAAGCAAACGCTTAAGGTGACCTATCCCGGAGAATATAAAATACCAGTCTCGCCATATTATGCTGCGCCGACGGTATTAAGCGCAACCCGTGACGTAAATGATCCCAGCAAAGTTACTGTCAATTGGACGGAGATTACTTTGCGCGCAGGTGATGAAGAAGATGAAAGCATGTTCATCTATATTATTGAAGTGTGGCGCTGTGAAGGCGGACAAAGCATCTTCGATCCGCTCGCGTCGAATTATCCCGAAGTGACATTTGTGGACGACAGCAGCTGTGACATTCCCTCACATGGGCGCGTCTTCTTTCAGGAAAAACATGGCTTCGCAGGTCCCGCGGAAATTCCGTGGCCCGCGAAGTAGAACATCACTTAACCTACCTTACATAAGCAAATCCCGAAGTACATTATGACATCCCTTCGGGATTTGGATCACTGCATTTGATTTTCTATAATCGTTGCATCCCTTCGGGATTGTAAACTGCGTAAGGTAAGTTACTTAATTCAACAGGTTTCGCCGATTGCATAAAATGAAAAGACCTCCAAGTTCGTGAGAACCTGGAGGTCTTTTGCTGTGGCTCCTTGCCTAGGACTTGAACCTAGAACCTAGCGGTTAACAGCCGCTCGCTCTGCCAATTGAGCTAGCAAGGAAAGCGACCGACATTATAAGGACAAGCATGGGGAATGTCAAGAGAATTTTGATACAATCCATTTATGTACTATAAACTTAAATATCTGTACGAAGAGTATCCGCGCCAGTTCTGGTTGATGGTGATGGGGATTGTCATCAGCACGGCGGGCGGAAGTATGATCTGGCCGTTCCTGTTAATTTACGCAAGCGGAAAACTGCATCTGCCGCTTAGCACCGTGGCAACGCTGATCTCGATCAACGCGGGTACGGGGTTGTTTTCATCTTTTCTGGCGGGCACACTTGCCGATAAGATCGGGCGCAAAGCGGTGATGGTTTTCAGCCTGGCATTGAACGGCGTTGCCTATTTCTTTCTGATGAGCGCAGAGACTTATCCGCAGTTTGTGGCGCTGATGATTCTGATCGGCTTGTCGAATCCGCTGTATCAGGTGGGCGCGGATGCGATGCTCGCGGATATGATTCCCTCCGAGAAGCGCACCGACGCGTATGCCATTAATCGCATTGCGAATAACGCCGCGTTTGGGATAGGTCCAGCCATCGGCGGATTCCTGGCGTCGACGTCGTATAACCTTGCATTTTATGGCGCGGCGATTGGATTCATTGCATACAGTTTGTTGCTTTTTTTCTTCGCGCACGAAACACTGGATAAGACTCTCATCGCGCAGGCGCAAAATGATTCCGCTGTACCTATTCGAGGGGAAGGGTATGCGCGCGTTTTCCGTGATAGGAAATATATGGCGTTCGTCCTCTTAATGGGGATGGGGCTCATCGCGCCGACAATGGTGTGGGTGTTGATGCCGGTTTACGCAAATACAAACTATCACATATCAGAAGCGATGTATGGCTGGATTCCCACCACGAACGCGCTGATGTGCGTGTTCGTCCAATACGCGGTGACGCAGGTCACGCGGAAGCATAAGACGCTGCCTGTCACCGCGGTGGGCATGTTGATCTACGCAATCAGCGTGGGCAGTGTGATGTTGATGAGTCAATTTTGGGGGTTCTGGTTGAGTATGGTGATATTGACTTTCGGCGAGCTGATCCTTGTGCCAACCGCCAGCAAATACGTGGCGGATATTGCGCCCGCGGATATGCGCGGCAGATACATGTCTATCTATTGGATCGGCTGGGGGCTTGCGCGTACGCTGGCGCCGCTGATCGGTGGATTCTTAAATGATAATGTAGCGCCCAAGTCAATTTGGATGGGAGGTCTGCTGATCGGTTTGACCAGCGTTACGGGGCTGATCCTGCTGGACAGAATCACGCAGGCGCGAAGTGCGCGGCTGGCGAATCTGGCAGGTTGATCACAAGGCTGCGCAAGATTAGTTAATTAGCCACCTTACGCACTCAAGCGTGATTCCCTGAGCGTCAGCGACACTTGCACCGCGCTGCGGATGCAGTGCAGGTGAGGGTCTCCGAGATAGTCGTAGAGGTTCTTCGCTTCGCTCAGAACGACACTGCAACGCGAGATTTATCTCGCATTGCGACATCTTCTTAGTCAAGCGCAACATAAATGTCGCGCTACACAAAATTGAAATGCACATTTCCAAGTAGGGTTGTATAATAACAATAAGATCAAACATATCTAAATAGAGGAAGGTTGCCATGCGAAATTTTATTCTATCCCTGTTCGCGCTTGTATTTGCTTTTTTGGGGGTGACTCTATTCTTTAATTCCGCCAATGCGGGAAACAACCTGCAAGACGATCAACTTGCCCATGGAAAATATATCGCTACCATAGCGGGCTGCACAGATTGTCACACACCTTATAAAGCAGAATTCCTGAAAGATCCAAAAACCTGGACACCGGAACAAGTGCAGGCGATTGCCTTCAACGCAAAAGTTACGCTTGATGAGGACAAGCTCCTGTCTGGTGCGCGTGCCTTTGATCTGGGACCTGCGGGTATTGTGTACACGCGCAACATTACGCCCGATAAAGAAACGGGCATCGGTAAATGGACAGACGAACAGATCAGGTTGGCGCTCAAGACCGGCTTGGATTCTGAAGATGGCGGAACGCTTTTCCCGGTAATGCCTTACCATGTATACAACGGCATGGCGGATGCAGATGCTGATGCTGTGATCGCTTATTTACGCTCGGTTAAAGCGGTCAGCAATAAAGTTCCCAAAGATACCGTTAGCAAAGAAGGCTTGTCGCCTATTCCTTTCAAAACCGGAATTGTAGCCCCTGACCCTTCAGATCAGGCGGCGCGCGGGGCGTATTTGGTTAATAACGTGATGGGCTGCACCGATTGTCACACGCCGATTGATCCGGCGACAGGCGCGCCGCTGATGGATAAATATCTCGCGGGCGGGCAGCCTTACGAGGGGCCGTGGGGAATTGTGTATGGCGGCAACATTACTCCTGATGTCAAGACGGGCATCGGCGATTGGTCGAAGGAGGAAATTAAGCGCGCGCTGGTGTCCGGTATCAGAAAAGACGGCCGCCGTTTGATTCTGATGCCGTGGTTTGTGTATTCATCTGTTACGAAGGAAGATGCGGATGCGGTCGTTTATTATCTCAAGAATCAATTGACTGCTGTTAATAATCAAGTGCCGGCGGCTTCGTTGAAGGCTGATTTCAATGTGGTTGTGAAGAGTGAAGAAAAGCCCCAGGCTGCTTCATCATCAACTTTGTGGGTGGTGATCGGGTTGGTCGTGGTGATTCTTGCGGGGCTTGGCGCGTTCTTCATGAGGCGTAAAGCGGCGTAAGTGCTCCCTCATCCCCAACCCTTCCCCCAGAGGGGGAAGGGAGTCTAAGCCCTCTCGCAATAGGAGAGGGCTTTTTTATTTGCATATCTGTAACCTATAAATATGGCGGGGGATGCTAAACTCTTCGCGATGAAGCAAACTATAAAATATTCGAAAGTTTTGACGGCGATCATTTTGTTGGGTATCGTTACAGGTTTGGCGTTTCGGCCGCGGGGAGTGCCTTCGCAGAAAGTTTTACAAGGGGTTGTGAGTACGCCGGTGATGCCGGCTGTGGTTGTGACTGCGGCTGCTGAGCCGGTGCAGACGCGTATTTTGTTTACGGGGGATATTAACCTGGGGCGCTGTATTGCGAAGCGGACGTTGAGCACGCAGGCGTATACGGGTGATTACAATTACCCTTTTTGAGTGAAGCCGTCGGTGAAATCTGGGGAATCTGTGGATGAATTCGGCTTGAAACGGGAGGATATGGGATGGGAAGACCCTTACCCAATGTGCAACTCTTTTGCCAAAATCATTTTGGGACGTTGATATTATTGCGAGCTGTGCTTACTTCGACGGGCTCAGTACAACGCTTGCTTTTAGCGGCGAAGCAATCCTGGACAAGCAAGAGCGGATTGCTTCGGACGAAGAACAAGGGCGTCCTCGCAATGACATATCGTTTTGCGTGATGGGAGGGGGCTTTTTTTAGGTGTCGAGGGGTGATTTGACGGCGAGTCCGCCGCGTTGTAATACGTGGGTGTAGATCATGGTGGTTTTGATGTCTTTGTGGCCGAGGAGTTCCTGGATGGTGCGGATGTCGTATCCGTTTTGGAGGAGTTGGGTGGCGAAGGAGTGGCGGAAGGTGTGGGGTGAGACTTGTTTGTTTATGCCTGCGGCTTTGGCGGTTTCGCGGATGTTTTTTTGTAATACGGTTTCGTCGAGGTGGTGGCGACGGATGACGCCGGTGAGCGGGTCGGTGGAGCGTTGGGAGGCGGGGAAGATGAATTGCCATGCCCATTCTTTGGAGGCGCTGGTGTATTTTGCGTCGAGGGCGTTGGGGAGGATGGTTTCGCCGTAGCCTTCGGTGAGGTCTTTTTGGTGGAGGGTTTTTACATCCAGGAGCATGTGTTTGATTTCGGGGATGATGCTTTCGGGGAGGATGGTGAGGCGGTCGTTGTCGCCTTTGCCGCCGCGGACGATGATTTGATGGTTGTCGAAGTCTATATCTTTGACGCGCAGGCGCAGACATTCCATGATGCGGAGTCCGGAGCCGTAGAGGATTTTGGTCATGAGGCGGGGGATGCCGTGCATGCGGTTGATGATGTTTATGGCTTCGGCGTGGGTGAGGACGGTGGGCAGGCGTTTGGGGCGGGATGCGTTGGAGAGGTCGGGCGGGACTTTCATCTCTCTTTGGAGGACGGTGCGGTAGAGGAAGAGGATGGCGCTAAGGGCTTGATTGGAGGTGGATGCGGCGACTTTGCGTTCTGCGGTGAGGTGGGCGATGAAGGCGCGGATTTCGGTTTCGCCCATGTCGTTGGGGTGGCGTTTGTTGTGGAAGAGGATGTAGCGTTTGATCCAGTCTTTGTAGGTTTGTTCGGTGCGGTAGGAGTAGTGTTTGGTGCGGAGGGCGTCGCCGACTTGTTCCATAAGTTTTTTGGCTGGGGGGGTTGATCCGCTCTGCGGTTTTTCGCCGGTTTTGGGGGTGGTGGTGTTTTTTTGTAAAGTGGGTGTTGTTTTTTGATTCATTGTGGTTTCTCCCTTAAGGTGTGTTAAAATCTGGGTTGTTAAGTTATGCTATTTTACCCCATGACCGCCTAAAATCCCAAATTAATGTAGGCATTAGAATGAGGCAGGTAGAAAAGGAATTAGGCGGTCAAATGGCGTCCTATACAATAGTTAGGCGCTTCGCGTAAAGTGCAAGAGCAAAACCAAAATCAAAGGAGTATTCAATGTTAGATAAATCGTTGTGTCGTATCGGTGTTTTTTATGACGGCTCTTATTTCACTTACGCCCAAAGATATTTTTACTTCGATGAAAAAATAGGTTGGTTGGATTTCAAGCCTTTTCATGGTTTCTTAGAAACTTTTATTCGCTCAAAAGAACAAGGTTACACTCATTACAAAGTTGTGTATGGCGCATGGTTTCAAGGCATGTATGCAGGAAAACAGGCAGAAGAAAAGCAATTGCGAACAGATAGAAATTTGTATCACGACTTAATGCACGCTGGCATTGATCCAAAGTTTATGCCAATGCCACAATCAGGAGTTAACGAAAAAGGCGCAGATGTTGCATTGGCAATTGACGCTATGCAAATTGGCTTGGAAGGCAATATAGATATTGCCGTGTTAGTAACTGGTGATGGTGATTTTGTTCCTTTGGTTCGAGCCTTGATGAAACAAGGCGTCAGAGTTTTAGCCGCTCATTTTGATTATAAAAATGATAAACACAATGCTTTTATCAACGAGCGGTTAGCAAATGTTTGCAATTACACTTTGAATGTTAATGCAATGTCAAAGGATAAAGATTTCAAGGCTAATTACAAAGGGCTATTCAGGCGTGCTGATGAAGCCAAGTAGTCTTTGCGTATAAACGCGCCTAACAAAGCGTGCACCCGACAAGTGGGATTCTGCGCGATTTACAAGCAGTTTTCTGGCTTCGAGTTTATACTGCTCTCAGGCATTTTCCCAGCCCGC
>VFKN01000018.1 GCA_009885525.1 Anaerolineaceae bacterium
AAAACAGATCCCACCCATGTCCCTTTTGGTGACAAAGCGCGCTCGTGAACTCAACCTCAGTTGCTCGTGGGGCTGAGTGACTCTCCCCTAATTTTTGAGATGATACGAGGACAGTCCGCTCTACGAGGCGATGACCGCCCAGCAATATCTGCTGTTTTTCTCTGAACTCTATCAAATGCCGCGTCAAAAGGCTTTGACGCGGATTGACGAACTCCTGCATTCGTTGGGATTGGCGGAGAAAAATAAACTCACCGGCGAATTTTCCAAAGGCATGAAGCGCAAGACCGCCATTGCCCGCGCGCTGTTACACGACCCCGATCTGCTGATCCTCGATGAACCCAACTCGGGGCTTGACCCGCTCACTTCGTTTTTCATCCTCAGTTATCTCAAGACGCTTAGGAAGGAAGGGAAGACTATCATTCTTAGCGCGCACAACCTCTTCCACGTTGAGACGATCTGTGACCGCGTGGGAATCATCAAGAATGGAAAATTGCTGGTCTTTGATACGATGGAAGCGATCCGCACGAAGTTGGGAAAGCGCGAGTATCAGGTCATCTTTCATTCAGACCACAAACTCGATTATGAATTGGTAAATGGCAACTATGTTTTCCGCGCCGCTGAAGTAGATGCCATTGCTGCGATGCTCGAAACTGTTTCCGCAAACAAATGGACGTTGGTGGATTTATCCATGAAGGAATCAGCCTTGGAAGAAATTTACGTCAAGTTGATGACCAATTGATAGGCGGATGATTATGGCACAAGTATTATATGGTCCCCGTTTCGGTAAAGAAGGTGAATTACGTTTAGGTTGCAGCGCCACAATCTTTGATGCAAAGCGCGAAAAGGTTTTGCTCACGCAACGCACGGATAACGGCCGTTGGTGTCTCCCAGGCGGGCGCGTGGAATCGGGTGAGAGTGTGACAGAAGCCTGTGAACGCGAAGTGTGGGAGGAGACCGGCTTGAAAGTCCGCGTGACGCGTTTGATCGGTGTGTACAGCAATCCCGATCAACTGGTGATTTATCCTGATGGGAACAAAGTCTTCATCGTCGCTTTGAATTTTGAAGCAGAAGTTATTTCCGGTGAATTGACTTTGAGCGATGAAACCACTGCCTACGGATATTTTTCTTTGCAGGAAATGGAATCCATGCCCATGCACGGTCAGCACAAAAGTCGCATAGAAGATGCTTTGCTGGGCAGTGAGACATTGATAAAGTAAAAAATTTAAGTAAGTTCAAAACACGTCACCAAATTCAAGGCGGCGTGTTTTTATTTTAAATTTCATAAACGGAGGCTTTATGTTTAAAAATATTTCAGAACGTTTTTACCAATGGAATAAGGGCTGGCTGATCTTTATTCTATTCCTGCTCGATGCTTTCTTCTCAGGTTTTCTTCTACCGCTGATTCAAGGCATGATGCAGGGCGGCAAAGGCGGCATTCAGCCGCTTGATCTGATGCTCTTTGCCACACCGGAAAAAATCTTTGGCATGCTCAATGAGTATGGCGAGTATGGCCGTCCGTTTTATCGCAACGTGGAATTAACCGTTGACATTGTTTACCCCATTGTGTATTTATTTTTCTTTGGCTTGTTAATATCCTGGCTCTTCCAACGCGGATTTGCATCCACCAGCCCAATGCGAAAATATAATATTATGCCATTAGGCGCGTGGTTCTTTGACCTGCTCGAAAATATTGTCATTGTGATTTTGATTTCGGTATTCCCATCCCAGCCGGTCACGTTGGCGTGGATACTTATACTTTTAAGTAGCATCAAATGGTTCTTCGCAGGCGCAAGCATTTTATTGATCCTGATCGGTCTTGCCATGGCGCTCAAGAATAAATTTCAGGTGCAGAAATAAATTTGTATAGTTTCAGTAATTCACGAAAACGACTCTGGAGTCGGGTGGCTTGCCGCCCGGATTTTTGAGCGAACCATAATTTTCAACCTATGCTTACGAAAGGATATTTTCTCTCTGCAAATTACGTTTTTTAATCTGGCTGGCAAAACAGCAGGCCGAATTTCACAATTTGTCAATCAGCAAGCTGATTGACTCCAGAATCGTGAACTACTGAGTTTGACTGGTGGAAACAAAAATCTCCTGCGACAGGAGATTTTTGTTTCCACGTTTTGTTATGTTTACCAGAAACCTTTGTGAACTGCACGGGCTTCCGCATCGAGTTCTTGGGCGGGACCATCCACTTTGACAATCCGCTGGCTGCGCGCAAAAACTTCGCGGCACGGCAATAGCAAATGCTCTGGCGATGGACCGATAAGATCATACAAACCAACTTCACTTAAAGCATATACGACGCGCCTCACATTTCCCCAGTGGATTGCGCCCGCGCACATTGCACATGGTTCTGTGCTCGTGTAAAGTGTGCAGACTGCTAACTTCTCTGGCGGGAAGTTTTGGGTGGCAAGCCGCATGAGATTTGTTTCGGCGTGACCTGTACAGTCATTCCCAGTGACGACTGTGTTTTCCGCCTGTAACAATATCTTTCCAAACTCATCTGCCAGCAGCGCGCCAAAGGGATGATTGCCGTGTTCGCGCGCCTGTCTCGCGATCTCAATTGCGGTTCTAAGATGTTGTAAGTCCATTTCATTCATAAGTATATGTTCCTGAATTTAAATTTTTATTTTGCCTGTGCCAAGATCGCTTAATCTCACGCGGATAGGATTTCCTTTAACTCCAGCATATTCTTAAACGGAATCGCTCCCGCTGCCCGAAGCGACTCGCTCGGCGTGATCGCGGCGTGACCATAGACCTTCATTCCTGCGCGCACCCCAGCGGTTACGCCGGGAACACTGTCTTCGATCACAATGCAACGTTCAGGAGCGATGTTGAACGCGTTTGCCGCAGCCAGGAAAACATCCGGCGCGGGTTTTGGGTGGGGGACTTCCAATCCGCTGAAAATCGAATCTCCAAAATAATGAGTCAGGTTCGCCACTTTTAATCGAAGCACGATCTCTTTACGGTGCCCGTTGGATGCAACGCAGATCAGCACGGATAGGCTTTCAATGAGTGCGTGGATTCCTTCAACGGGTTTGAGTTCCCTTTCAGTGAGTATGGCAAGGCGTTCATTGAAAATGGGCAGAAAATTTGCAGGCGGAGACCAGCTCAACTTCTGCGAGGTAACTTCCAACCTCTTATATACGGCTGCTCCCGAAAACTCGCGCTGATATTCTTCGGAGTTCACCTTGTAGCCATAATCCCCCAGCATTTGAACATAAACCTGATTGGCGAGCGGTTCGCTGTTGACCAGAACACCATCGCAATCGAAAATGACAAGATCAAAGTATGTTTTTTTCATAAGCACGGGATTATACATGAAACCTGTCGTTGACTAAAATGTATTTGGTCTGCAAAAAAATCTCCCGCCCGACAGATGCTTATCAACTTTATTTTGAACAATAATTTTTGTTTGTGCATCTCTCCTTTTTAGCGAATTGGAGGACTATGGTAGAGAAGTTCTTTATAAATTCCTGCTGGATTTTAATGTCTGAAAAAGTAAGTTGAGTATAATGGACAAGTCGATCTTTATGAAATGGTTATCAACTTCTCTCTTGCTCGCCCGTATTCGCGGCATGGAAATCCGCCTTCATTTTTCCATGTTGTTTAGCATCCCCATTGCATATTACCTCTTTAATCCAAATGATATACGGCAGGCGGTAGTCGCCTTCTCGTGGCTTCTGGGATTTACCCTATGCATCCTCCTGCACGAGCTCGGCCACGCGCTGGTAGCCAGCCTCTTTGGTGTGGAAGTGAAAAGCGTTTTCATTTGGCTGCTCGGCGGGTTTACCAATTTAAGTCGCAAAGCGGATAAACCCTCGCATACCCTTGCCATCTCCGCCGCGGGACCTTTGGTCAACATGCTGCTGGCTTTTGTGTGTGTCATACTTTATATTATTTTTTATTTTATTTTTTTGCCCGCCGTAAAAAATATGATACTGTTTTTATGGGTGGAATCCTTTGGTAATTTATTCTTCTCGCTTGCACTGGTCAATCTCATCCTGATCGTTTTTAATTTACTTCCCATCTACCCATTGGATGGCGGCAATATTTTGCATTCAGCAATGGAGATGCTTTTCGGCAGGTCAAACGCAGACCGGATTACACTTATCATCGGCGCCCCCATTTTGTTGTGCCTGCTCGCGTTTGGGTTTTACACCCATGATTATTTGCTAATCATTTCCTGCATCCTGATTGCACTGGCGTTAAGTACACTCAACCATTCAACTCTTCGTCGAATCAATCTTGGAGCCAATTATCTCTTCAAACGTGGCGGATATTATTATTTGCAGGGAGATTATGAACACGCAATTCAATATTACACACGTGATATCGATAACGATCCGCAGCAACCGGGTCATTACCTTGCACGCGCAGCTTGTTTCCTGAACATCCTCCAAAGCGAAAAAGCAAAAGCGGATGTAGAGCGCGCATTAAATCTTGCACCAGATAATGCGCCCGCTTTGCAACTGCGCGGCGAAATGTATTTGCTGGAGAAAAATTATGCTGCCGCCCTCGATTTCTTCGATCGCGCGCAGCAGATCAACCCGAATTGGGCGGTCCCGTATTTTGATCGCGGCTCTGTTTTGATGGATAAAAAAGAATATCAACTTGCGCTGGTTGAATTCAATAAATCCATCCTGCTTATGCCGCAGTTTTCATTGTTTTATCTCATCCGATCGATCGCGCATTTCAAACTTGGTGATTTTGAATCCGCGCACAGAGATCAGGATTCGGCCTTGCATATCTCCGAAAAAGATTCTCTAGTGATGACCGATCTGAATCTGTCTGTATATGAAGATGCTCTTGATTGGGCGGAGAATTATTACGCGCGCATTTTGACCAAAAAGCCGCGACTGGGATACGCCTATCAGGGCAGAGCGGATGCGTATCGCGTCAACGCTCAACATGAGCTAGCCATCACCGATTACACCCGCGCAATTGAATTTATGCCCAAAGAACCGCGTTTACATATCGGGCGCGGAAAATCATCTCAGGCGCTCAATCAAATCGAAAAGGCAAAAATTGATTTTCAATCAGCAATTACTCTCACAGATAAGTTACACTTAAAGCGTCAAGCCGAAGAATTATTGAAAACCCTTTAACGCGATACTTGTCTACTTGCTTACATGTTTACCCCAAAGGACTACACTATGAAAACTGCCTTACTCGTAATTGACATCCAAAAAGATTATTTCCCCGGCGGAAAATATCCGTTAGTCGAGCCGCTTGCCGCTGCCCAAAAGGCGTACATGCTTTTGCAATGCTTCCGTGAGCATGGCGGGCATCATATTCACATTCAGCATATTTCCCTCAAGCCCGATGCGCCCTTTTTTATCAGAGGCGACAGCGGCTCGGATATTCACGACTCCGCCGCACATTTTGAAGGCGAGCCGATCGTTTACAAACATTATCCCAACTCGTTTCGTGAAACGAATCTGATGGAGATTCTTAAGGAGTGGGGTATGGAGCGGGTAATCATTACCGGCATGATGACACATATGTGCGTGGATGCGACCACCCGCGCCGCTGCCGATTTCGGCTTCAAGGTCATCATCGCGGAGGATGCCTGCGCGACGCGCGATCTTAAATATGGCGATACAACCATTCCCGCAGAACATGTCCACAAAGCGTTTCTTGCCGCGCTCAAATCCTATGGCGATGTGATGAAGTCTGAAGAAGTTATCGCATTGCTTGCGGGTGAAATGAATCGCCAACCTTAAACCTTATGACAACCCTCAACCCTGAAAAACAAAAACAAGCAAAACAATATTCCCGCATTAAACGCCAACTCTGGCTGGCGGATACTTTATTTGGTGCCGCCTATCTTCTCGCGTGGCTTTTTCTCGGCTGGAGCATTTCACTGCGCAGCTGGATTGATGCGCTGATAAAAAATGACTGGCTGGTCGTCATTTTATTTTTTGCCATCTTTGGCGGTCTATATTCACTTCTCAACTTTCCACTTGCCTATTACAGCGGATTTGTCCTGCCGCACCGCTTTGACCAATCCAACCAGACTTTAAAAGATTGGATCGTTGATCAACTCAAAGGGCTTGCAATTGGTGTTCCGCTTGGAATTCTTGTCATCGAGTTGATCTATCTCGCGCTGCGTTCTACAGGCGATTTATGGTGGCTGTGGGTGGCTGGCGGTTTGCTGCTCATGAACGTCCTGCTGGCGAATCTCGCGCCGGTCTTGATCCTGCCGCTGTTCAATAAATTTATTCCGCTTGGCGATGACCACAAAGAACTGGAAGAACGTTTGCTTAAACTTGCCGCGCGCGCAAATACAAAAGTAAAAGGCGTATTCAAATTTGATATGTCCAAGCGTACCAAATCCGCCAACGCCGCGTTAATGGGACTTGGCAATACGCGCCGCATTGTCCTCGGCGATACGCTTATTAATGAATTTACTTTGGATGAAATCGAAACTGTTCTCGCCCACGAATTGGGACATCAGGTGCACAATGATATCGCCTTCCTGATTACGTTCGGCACGCTGAGCACTGCCCTCGGTTTGTATCTTGCCTCGCTGGCATTTAACCACGCCATAATATTTTTCGGCTTCGCCTCCGCAGCGAATGTGGCTGCCTTCCCCGCGCTGGCTTTGATCATGAGCGTGTATGGATTTATCACCAGCCCGATTGATAACGCTTTTTCACGCTGGCGCGAGAACATGGCGGATGATTATGCCTTGCAATCCACCGGCAAGGGTGAGGCCTTCGCTTCAGGATTTACGCGGCTTGCGAATCAAAACCTGAGCGAGGTTGATCCCGAAAAGTGGGTGGTCTTCATGTTCTATTCACATCCGCCGCTGGGTGAGAGAATAGAAAAAGCAAAGCGATTTGTTTCTTCGTAAAAAGAAAATGGACTTGTCATTTTGACAAGTCCATTTTCTTTTATCTTTCTTCTTTCTTTTTATATCAAATCACTCATCAAATCCATTGGCACAACCGCCACGCCGACAATGCCGGGTCCCGTGTGCACACCCAGCACGGGTGAAATGCGCTGTACTTCTATTTTTGCAATACTTAATTTTAACTTGAACTCTTCTGTGATGATGTCCGCTTTTTCAGTGAAACGTCCATGCAGAACAGTGACCCATAACGGCGTGTTCCCGTACTTCTCGCGCAAATGATCTGCGATCATCGTGATGGATTTGCCGATCGAGCGCCCCTTTGCGACGGTGCTGTACTTGCCATTCAGGAGATGATTGAACCAGTTTATCAACGATTATGACGAGCCTTGGGCGCTCGACAGACTTTCTTCAATGACTTGCGTGCTATGAAGAACTTATTTTTTCGTACTGACAAAAGCCTTTTTCGTTTAGGCTTAGATTGGATCAAGTACGCTTTGAAGCGGCGCATTGATTTTTAGTTTTTTTATTTTCGGCCTTTAGAGGCACTTTCTCATGTATGGTAGCGAAATATTCGATAAAGTCATCTGGGTTTTCAATCAATAGTTTTAGCGCGCCAGTTCTGACCTTATAGATGTTGAGAATATCGGCATAAGTGGAAATTACGGAATGTTTATCAAGAGACGCCTGGCTGTCCGTATTCATCGGGGCACTATATACCAAAGACTGGCGAGAGACTTGCTTCCAGTGTAGAATAAATCTTCAACTTGCAGACGCCCTTGCGGGCATTTGCTTACGGTATCAACTTTGGCAAAGGATAATAACGGATGACACTCGAAAAAAACGCAGTGCAGTCAAATTCGTCTCAGCGCGATCCCGCTGTCATGCTGGCAGGATGTAATCGGATATTGATCATAGGAAGAACCGGGTCGGGCAAGACGACTTTGGCACGAGAACTTGCCGCTGCTCTTGGCATGCATCATGTGGAACTCGAC
>VFKN01000132.1 GCA_009885525.1 Anaerolineaceae bacterium
TACGCAAGACGCTCCCTCATCCCCAACCCTTCCCCCGAAGGGGAAGGGAGTCCCCTCTCCAACGGGAGAGGGCTAGGGTGAGGGCGCATTGCGCAAGCCGTCTTGCGTAAGTCCTAAAAGAGTTGATATAACACAAAGTGTATTTTGAAAACAAACCCCGATTTGATTGTAATCAAATCGGGGTTTGTTTTTTACACAAAGAGCGGTTCCATTTTGAGGCGCCGAGTCAGATCTTTCAGTTGCACATCAGAGGGGCGGGTTTTGAACCGATGAGCGGCATCCAGTGTACGCGGCAGAATATCAATGTCGCCTGCGGTGTTAAGAAAGACCTGGGGATTCCCCCAAATCCAATGCACGGCAAGATCGATATCGGCTTGCTCTTCAAGCGGGCGGTACCATGTTGTCCGGTTTTGCTGCCCATCATTCCACGGCGAACACGTAATCCCTTTGATGGTCTGCACGGCAATATTGCGTTCCTTGCAGACAGCCAATAACTTGTTAAAATTTTCCGCGTAGCGCGGGTTTTGCATCATCACGTAATTGTAAGGAAGAAGTACGGCATCAAAATCAAATTGTTCGAGCGAGCGTAAATGGAATTCCGGCACCGGCACGCCGTGACCTGTAACTCCAATGAAGCGCGCCAGACCCTCTTCGCGCGCTTGTACCACCGCTTCGATCACGCCGCCGGGACCGAATGCAGTCGTCCAATCAGGTTCTTCGTGCAAGGCGTGGAGTTGGATCATGTCCACATGATCAACGTGCAGCAGATCCAACGAGCAGCGGATTTGATCGTACGCGGCTTGCTTCGTGCGCTGATCTGTTTTCGTAGCGAGAAAGAATGATGGTTTGCCGTGACGTCGAATCCAATCTCCAAGCAGCCGTTCGGATTGGCCATAACTTGCCGCGGTATCCACATGGTTGACTCCATTTTGCAGGATCAAATCCATTGTGGCGTCCACATCTTTTTGCGGTGTTTCCCAAAATGCCGCCGCGCCGAAAATAGCACGCGTGCTTTCGTGACCAGTACGGCCAAAGGTAAGGGTGGGTATCATAATTACGACTCCGTATTTTTTAATCTCTCTGGCAGGCGTTTTGAGTTTGCCGTAAAGTAGAATGCCTCATGCCTTTCAAAGATAGGACGAGGGTGTATTAGATAAATTAATCGTCAAAGGAATCTGGCAAACCAATTCCCGCAAGATAATCGAAATTCCCTTTGCCTGCCGTGCGCGTCAGCGTGCTGATAACAGAACTGATCCTACGCTCGTCGTCATAAGGACCTGATACAAAGAACGGTTTATCATCTTTGCCAAATACCACATTATTTGTGCGCGGATGAGTATCAGACGGGTCGAGAATCTGGTCACAAAATTGCGCGGTGAAATCAAGATGAGGTTTGAAGCCGTACCGTTCCGCATATTCCATTCCGCCATAAATAATCTCGTGGGCAAGTTCGATGGAACAAGGTTCAGGCGCTCCGCTGCACATATTTTTTAATTCACTATGAAATTTTCGCAGCGATATATCTGTATTGGCATAGGCATCTTTAATACCAAGGCAATAAAGGTCCACGAGACAAACGGTAAAAACAACCTTATCAGATTCCTGTTGGCGGGCAACAACGACAGGTGTAATGCCTTCCTGCTGCCAGCCTTCCATTACCCAGCAGCCTAAAATGGGATATTCGCGCGCATGTTGAAGATGATAGCGCGGACCGATTATTTTTATCGGCTTGATGCTTGAAATGGGGATTTGGTAGTTGGTCTTTGGCACACGGGGTTTCTTATCTTTTTTATGTTTTTTTGGCATTGTATTTCTCCTCATTCGTTCAAATATACGTTTGCTGATATCAGAAACGCGCGTTCCGGTTTGCCTGTGAATTGACCATCATCATACATGGACAACTCGTATTTGTCATGGCTGTAAGTATAAAATGCAAATCCCCATTTGTCGTTGTCAAAATAGCGCAGTCGGCAAAGATGAGTGGGGGTATTTCGCAGGCGCTCATAATACTCTGCGCGTGTTTCAATTTGACTCTCCGGAGGCCAATCTTTTTGAATAACAGGCTCGGTATACGCGTCGATATAGCAAAACTGCGCCTTGAAGCGGATTTCAAGGCGCGTATATTTTCCCTTGAATTCCTTCTCTGCAATTGAGCGGATGCGTTTCTCCACATCCACTTGCACGGCTGGCGGAATTTTTATACCGCCAGAATTGGGATCAAAAAACCATGTTCCGCGTGGTGACATATAAACCTCCATGATTGGATTTCAAAAAATAAGTTTGTGCAAAATTTGAAGTGAGTTCTACAAGTGATCGGCATAATTACATTTTACTCCTGCGCGACACAAATTTCTACGGAAGGACGCCGATTTTGATCTGACCAATTGAATCAGGCAGTCCGCAGTTTGACCGAATGTGAACCTGCAAAATATCATGGTCTGCATCGGGTACTCTGTAGGTCGTGTCGCAATCGGACGGATTGTCGAACATGGCGCCAGCACTGGACATCCAATCGCATTGGAATTTTCCTGCCAGCATTAAAGGAGAAATGGATACGGATGCGCCTCGTCCTAAAGAAACAATTTCCTTATTCGCAATGGTAAAACTCCTGCTCGCAGTGATCAGAAAAAATCCACGCAGGTTCGGGATACGTCCCTTAGAGTAACCGAGCGGGGAAATGGAATAAACGCCAAGCCAGAAAATAAACAAAATCAGAGCAGCAGGCACCGCTAGAAAAAATTTATGCCGACCCGGCAAAAGAATGGGGGCAAGAACCAGATGCGAAGCAAAGGCAAGTATCAGCGCCAAAATTAGATGATCCGCCCAGATATCTGTGCAGGGAATTATTTGCGCGGGCGAAAAATGATTCAGCGCGGCAAAAGATATCGCGGTAAAAAGAAAATCAGTAAAAATGACGAGGGATAAAAATCGGTTACGAAAAACGGGCATCATGGGTAATGCAATTATATAGCGTAACCGGCTTCAATGTTGAGCATTTAGTGACGGCAATTTCTCAGTACGGTTTTTATTCATCCACAGATTACACAGGTTGAAAGAAAAAAAAGTGGCTCTCCCGTAAACGGAAAAGAGCCTAAACACGAAGGACACAAAGTGAAAAGGGGTTAATTTTACAGGCGTTTTTCCTTCGTGTACTTTGTGTTTAAAAATGGTTTTCGCGTTAAAAAACGGTAGAAGCAAAAAAATCTCTAATCCCCCAATAATTCTCTCACTAACTGTTCCGGCACCTGGACGGCGACCACTTCCCCTTTGACAGTCATTATTCCATTAACCATGATCCATTCTTCGATCACAACTTTTCTTCCCTTGATCTCTTTCACCCTCCCGTGAATCTCCAAGATGGGGCCCAGCGGCGTAGGCTTGAGATAATCGACGTGCAATGAGGCGGTGAGATATCGCAGGGCGGGTTCCGAATCCATGGCGCGGTTTTCGGCGCAGTAACCAGCGGCGGCGGCAGTACCCGTTCCGTGGCAATCGATCAGTGAGGCGAGCAATCCGCCGTAGACATATCCCGGGAGCGCAGTGTGATACGGCTGCGGTTGAAAATGCGCGACTGATTCATCCCCATCCCAATAACTTTTGATTTGGTGACCGAGTTCATTCTGTACACCGCATCCATAACAATGCGCGAGATATTCGGGATAATATTCCTGAAAGGCTTTATCTGTCATTGAAAGTCTCCGATTTGCGATTTACGATTTGCGATTTACGATTTACGATTTGCGATTTACGATTTGCGATTTACGATTTACGATTTGCGATTTGCGATTTACGATTTGCGATTTACGATTTGCGATTTGCGACGCTTCGACGATGCTCAGCGCAAGTTTTTTATGGCGTCGGTGTCGGCGTTGCAAGGTCGCCGAGCAAGACAAAGCGCCCAACCACCTTCCATTCGTGCCCCATGAATATCTGCACTTCGTATGTTCCCGGCAGCCACCCGCCAATGGGATTTGAACATTCGGTATATCCGCCAATGCCGCCTGTGCCGCCATCCCAGGGTTTGGTTTCATAAAATATCAGTTGACCATCGCGATACCAAAGCGCGGTCCATTGCACACCGGGGAGGGTGTTGTTGTAATCAAAGCCGCCATACATGCTGGCGATGGGAAGTTCAAAAACAGTTTGGGGATCTATCGGATTCAAGCCGTCAAATTTGGTGGAAAATTGGATCGCAGTGAAGACCGCATCTGGATTTGGGGTCACAACTCCGGTGAACAAAGATTCGATGGCAACCGGCAAAAAAGGGGTTACTGTCAACGTCGGCGTGTCTGTGATGGAGGGCGTGTTCGTGATCGTTGGCGTTAATGTGATGGTAGGGATTTGTGTAATCGTCGGCGTGAGTGTGATGGTCGGTGTCAAAGACGGTGTCAGCGAAGGCGGATAATAAACATAGATGAATGGCTCGCCATAAAATGGAAGCCAAAATGAGCAGGCAAATAAAAGCAGGGCAAATAAAAACAATCGCCAGGCGTTGGCATTATGCATCCGGCGCAAACTATAAAAGGATAGTTTGCGCGCAGTCTGCATCACACGGATGGCAGAGCGAACAACAAAGACAGCCGCAATCGCAACCAGAATCGCCGCGGCAATGATTCCACTATGAATATCCATATTTTTATTATAGCATGTGGATACTTCCGAAGTTTTAACAATAGTGGTAAAACTTACGCATGACCCAAAACATCATCTTCCTCAAACTGGGCGGATCGCTTATCACCGATAAGGACAAACCCTACACCCCAAGATTGGATAAATTACAAAGTCTCGCGCAGGAAATAAAAACGGTTCTGGATTCAAACCCGAATATGCAACTCATCCTCGGGCATGGCTCCGGCTCGTTTGGTCATACTGCCGCGAAAAAATATGGCACGCGCGATGGGGTGAAAAAGCCCTCACCCCTAACCCCTCTCCCTGAGGGCGAGGGGGATTATTGGAAGGGCTTCGCGGAAGTCCGCTTTCAAGCTGCGGAGCTGACCCGTTATGTGATCGAGTCACTCATCAACGCGGGGATTGCCGCGATCCCATTTTCGCCCTCCTCTTCGATGGTATCCAATAATCGAAAAGTGACCGCGCACAACTCTCTGGCTATACGCAAAGCATTGGAGGTGCGCCTGCTCCCCGTTGTGCATGGTGATGTGGCTTTCGATGAAACCCTCGGCGGGACGATTCTCTCCACCGAGGATGTCTTCGCGTTTCTCGCGGAGCAATTTCCGCCTGCGCGAATTCTACTCGCGGGAATCGAATCCGGTGTGTGGGAGGATTTCCCGGCGCGGACAAAACTCGTGAAGGAGATTCAACACGGAGCGTATGAAAATATGCGCGCGGGCATCCGCGGTTCCGCGAGCACGGATGTGACCGGCGGGATGAAATCCAAAGTGGAGGAAATGTTCGCTTTGATCCAAAAGAACAAAGACTTGACCGTGCAAATCTTTTCGGCAGAGGAAAATGGGTTTTTGACCCGCGCGCTGAACGGCGAAAACGTAGGGACACTTTTAAGAGGGTGACAAAGTTGTGACGAAAATCGCTTGCTTTTTTTGTGAAAAATTGGATAATAGGGATGTCAAATTATATATAATTAATATAATAGACAATAAATCGGCGTAACAAAATAATCGAGCATTCAAAAATCAACAAGGAGATTCCATGGCTACAAAAGCAAAACCCGCAAAGAAAATCGTTAAGGCAAAAGCAAAGGTTGTCGCGAAGAAAGCGGCTCCCGCGAAATCTGCATTCAAGGCAATCAAATTAAAACTTATACGTCCCGTGCCTTCCGATATTGATATCGCCCAGGCTTCATCCATCAAGCCCATTACGCAGATCGCAGAAGAACTCGGCATTCGTCCGAATGAATTGGAAATGTATGGTCCGTACAAAGCCAAGATCAAATTGGATATTTTGGAACGCCTTAAGAATAAACCCAACGGCAAATACATCGATGTGACCGCGATCACGCCCACGCCGCTTGGCGAAGGCAAGACCACAACCACCGTGGGTCTCTCGCAGGCGCTTGGCGCGCATTTGGGACGCAAGGTTATCACCGCGATTCGTCAGCCTTCGCAGGGGCCCACCTTTGGTATCAAGGGTGGCGCGGCGGGCGGCGGATATTCGCAGGTCATTCCGATGGAAGATTTCAACTTACATTTGACCGGCGACATTCACGCGATCACCGCCTCACATAATCTCGTCTCCGCCGCATTGGATGCGCGCGTGATGCACGAAAAATTACAGGATGACGAGAAGTTATTCAACGCGCTTTGCCCGCTCGATAAAAAAGGCGCTCGCAAGTTCTCCCCCACCATGCTGCGCCGCTTGAAGAAATTGGGAATTGCCAAAACAGACCCGAATGAATTAACGCCCGAAGAACGCACGCTTTTTGCGCGGCTCGATATTGACGACTCGACGATTACATGGCGCCGCGTGATTGACATCAACGATCGCTTCTTGCGCGAGATTCAAGTGGGACGCGGCAAAGACGAAGCGGGACACGAGCACATGTCCGGTTACGACATCACCGTCGCCTCCGAGATCATGGCGATTCTCGCGTTGACCAGCGACCTCGAAGATATGCGCGAACGCTTTGGCAAAATGGTGGTCGCAACCAACAAGCGCGGCGAAGCCGTCACCGCGGAAGACCTCGGCGTGGCTGGCGCTGTCACCGTTTTGATGAAGGATGCAATCAAACCGAACTTGATGCAAACACTCGAAGGGACTCCCGCCACGGTTCACGCGGGCCCGTTCGCGAATATTGCCCACGGCCAATCTTCCATAATCGCGGATAAGATCGCGCTGAAACTCGTCGGCAAAGATGGCTTCGTGATCACCGAATCCGGTTTCGGCGCGGATATCGGCATGGAAAAATTCTTCGATATCAAATGCCGCTACTCCGGATTAATTCCGCAGGTGGTGGTTTTGGTTGCAACCGTGCGCGCGCTCAAGATGCACGGCGGCGGCCCGAAAGTTGTGGCGGGTAAACCGCTGGCTGCTGAATACACGGATGAGAATCTCGACCTGCTGCGCGCGGGCCTGCCCAACCTCGAACGTCATGTTCAGAACGCGCTCAAGTATGGCGTGAATGTGGTTGTGGCTGTAAATTCATTTGCAACCGATACCCCCGCAGAAGTGGAAGTGATCCGCGAAGCCGCGCTCAAGATGGGTGCGATGGATGCAGTGGTTTCAACTCACTGGTCGGATGGCGGCAAAGGCGCGAAGGCGCTGGCTGAAGCGGTCATCAAAGCGGCAGAGAAACCCAGCAAATTTGAGTTCCTCTATCCGTTGGATACGACCACGATTAAAGAGAAGATCGAAACAATTGCCCGCGAAATCTATCGCGCCGATGGTGTGGATTACTCGCCCGAAGCCGAAGAACAAATCGCGCGCTACACACGGCTTGGATTCAATCAACTGCCGATCTGCATGGCGAAGACACATCTCTCCTTCACCACGGATGCGAGCAAGAAAGGCGCGCCGACTGGATTCCGCATTGCGGTACGCGAGATCCGCGCGAGCGCTGGCGCCGGCTTCTTATATCCCATCCTCGGCGATATGAGAACGATGCCCGGTTTGCCGACACGTCCCGTTTTCTACGATGTGGATTTAGATCTCGAAACCGGCAAGGTGCTTGGATTGTTCTAACCTAGCATAACAAACACGCCCACGAAAGATTAATTTCGTGGGCGTGTTTGTTTTAAGAATTCACCTTATGCAGGACTCAATCCTGAAGGGATGACAGGATTATAGAACAAAGGGCGTACAGGCATTCAAATCCCAAAGGGATGGCATGATTTGTGCCATAAAAACATGACACCCCTTCGGGGTTATTGTGTCGATCTTATGCAAATCTATAATCATTCCACTCCTTCGGAGTTTTGCTTGCGTAAGGTGAGTTAAGGAAAAATTGAGACACAGAAAGCGCTGACTTTTCTTTTTCAGCGTAAATCAGCGTTCATCTGCGTCCCAATTAAATTCGGGGGATTTATATTTTTTATTTATTGCAAAGCGGTTTCATTACGTCAACAAATTCGCTTGTTTCTGTGAAGCCAACCCAGCGACGCAAAATATTTTTGGAGGAATCGAGCAAGGCAAATTCCGGCGTGCCGATAGGGGAAATTAAAATGCTCCATTTAGATTCAGCATGAAAGTTCGTTCTTTCAAATTTCACACAGGCATTGAATTGTTTTTTGATCCCATTCACGATGGGCTGCATTTGAGCACATTCTTTTCAGAGGCCTGCAAAAAATTCTATGAAGATAAATTTTTGCCGCACAGGAGCAGTATTGGAGGCGGCCAAAGCGGTTGGCTCCGCCCTGAATTTAGCAATCGCCTGCACCGCAATTACATTACCCTGACTGCGTGAATTATTTCTCTGCTCAAGTATTATCAGCGTTAGAAAAACTACAACCACAATTAGGACGCGAACAGTCTTATTCATGGGTAGTAGTTTACCGCACTTTCACTTATGACTCTACTGCAAAAAGGTCTTTAAACACGAAGGACACAAAGTACACGAAGGTTTTAATTACTACCTTACGCAATGTCGTTCTGAGCGGAGCGAAGAACCTCTACGCCTATCTTAGAGACCCTCACCTGCACTGCAACAAACGCAGTGCGGCGCAAGTGTCGCTACCGCTCAGGGTGACATAAAAAGACACAAAGTGCGTAAGGTGAGTTAATTAATGAAAAGGCTTTTCCTTTGTATCCCTTTGTGCCTTTGTGTTTAATCGGTTTTTGCAGTGGACTCACTTATGGGACTTTATCCAAATCCCATATTTGCACGTTATCGATCATCAGCGTGGATGAATATCCCGGTTCGCCAAGGATGTGGAAGGTTGTAGACTTCGGGGTTATTTTTTGCTTCACGCCCGTCCGGCAATTTTCAAAATAATCAAGCGGAACATTGTTGAGATAAACAGCGCATTGATTCTCGCGCGCGATGATCAAAACCCTGACCTGTGCAACAGAAAAATATTCATACGTGCCTGTGCGGGATTGTGTATTTTCACCCGTCCCCCAGCGGAACATCCAGGTTTTATCTTTGGTGAGGGTTAACGAAAAGAACTCGCCGCCAGCCTGTTCAAATTGAAATTTGAAAGCATCATCCGGTTGAGTGTCTCCGAACTCAAGGTCAAATTGCAGCACAAAGTTCCTTGCCATCAAATGCGGGTTATAGACCCACAAATCCTTATTTTCTTTTCCTTCGGGTAATTTTATAACCAAAGTTCCGCTGTCTATATGCGCGTAAAATGGATTTTTTTCGCTTTCTGGAACCACAAAGAACCAGCCGGTATTCAACAACGAATAACCCAGTTTAAGATCGGGCTGTAAATCCAGGGTCGGGCGCGGCACGGAAGTTAAAAGGCTTGATAAAGGGTATTGATAATTAAGGCGCTGTTCCGGGGTGGAACAGATCTTCCATTCCTTAAACTCATCAATGCAAATAGGCGGGAAATCGTCCCCAAAGGAAGCGCGTTGAAATTGAAGCCGTCTGAGAAGTGGATCGGAAAAATCCGCGACCCAGGGTGGAAACACCGCGGGCGTATAAATCGACGCAACAAGCGTGGGCGTATTCGTGGGCGCAGGCCGCGCGGTCTGCATCGGATATGGGATGATGACCGCTAAACTAGGGGTCGGGGTATTAATTGGCGCGGGAGTCAAAACATCCATTGTTGTGCAGGCTAAAGCCAACAGTATCAAAACCATAAAAAAAATTAAAGAACTTGCTCGTCGCATTTTTCTCCTATGTTGCAAATCCATGACTCTTCAGAAAATTGATTGTAAAGCGAATGTGGACGCCATACAATATAAGGGAGGGGTTTGTTTTTGGCTGTTAAGTTTGTAAGGAGAAAATACCATGAAAACAAAATTTTTGCTATTCAAGTTTTGCGCATTGACAATGGCAATCACCTTGCTGTTCTCTACAGGCGCGTTTGCGGCGTCCGGCACACTGGACTCGACTTTTGGCGTTAACGGAATTGTCATTGCCGACCTCGGCAGCGCTTCCGATTCTGGCAGCGGTGTTGCAGTGCAATCGGATGGCGGCATCTTTCTCTTGGGATCCGCCCAACTAAATCCCGCTAACCTTAATGATCTAACAAAGATCATTAGCCGCTATAACAGCAACGGCACTGTGGATAATTCTTATGGCGTGGGCGGAAGGATATTTCCTGGGACACAGTCAATCCCCGGCTCGAAGATCGCCGTGCAGTCAGACGGCAAGTTGATCGTTGCAGGGTCAAGCAATGGCAGCATTGTTGTTGCCCGTTATAACAGTAATGGTACGAGTCTGGATACTGCCTTTGGCACAAATGGAATTGTAATCGCTTCTGACAGCGGTGGTTTTCACAGGTATGGGTGCAGCGATCTCGCCATTCAGCCCGACGGTAAAATCGTTGTCGTTGGGACAGAGACCAATGCAGGAAATTTCACCAACATTGTGATTCTTCGCCTCAACAGCGACGGCACGCGATATGACACCGACTTTTTCAATGGCTTAATCATATTGGATAAGACCAATTTTCCGAATAACCGCTACAACAGCGGTGAGGCGGTCGCAATTCAAGCGGACGGCAAAATTGTCATCACCGGCGATATGATGGATGACGATGCCAAGATACAAATCTCCCTTGCGCGTCTCAATCCGAATAGTTCACTGGACACATCCACTTTTGGCACAAATGGAAAAGGAACCGTTACAGTGCCGCTTCCTTATTTCAGGCACAGCAGAGGCGCGCTTGCCATTCAGGCAGACGGCAAGATCATTGTGGTGGGAACCATTGTCAATAACGATAACACCGTCGAAGACCTGGCTTTGGCGCGCTTCAATAGTAATGGCGCATTGGATACTACTTTCGGCGAAACTGGAATTGTGGTCACTGACTTTGGGGCAAAGGAATATGGCGCGGATGTTCATCCCCAATCGGATGGCAGAATCATCGTAGTTGGAACAAGCACCACCGGCGACTCCAGCCGCCTGCTTGTGGTGCGTTATAACAAGAATGGCTCGCTTGACAATACGTTTGGCAATAACGGAAAATTGATCGGCGATCCCGGCACTTCCGGCGCAGAGATTGAAATCCAATCGGATGGCAAGATGCTCGTAGCTGGCTCCAGCAATGGAGATGCTGCTCTCTCGCGTTACGATGTGAGTTCGCCTGTTGTAAAAACATTCAAATCAGTGGGCGCACATGATGGCTGGATTTTGGAATCCACCGAGTTGAGCAACTCGGGAGGTACGCTCAGTAAATTCGCAACGACTTTCAACCTCGGTGATGATTTGCGCGACAGGCAATATCGAAGCGTATTGTCATTTAATACAGCGAGCATCCCCGATACAGCGATCATCACCTCTGCGCGGTTAAAGTTCAAACGGCAGGGATTGGTTGGCACGGATCCGTTCAGCACGCATGATCAATTGTATTTAAATATTTCCAAAAGGGCGTTCAGCAATAATCTCGCGCTGCAAGCGGAAGATTTTAGCGCCAAAGTCGGAGCAGGTTCTACGCAAGATCAGATCACAGCAGAAACTTTTAATTGGTACGCCGCAAATCTCAGCGGGACGAATCTCGGCTTCATTAGTAAAACCGGCGTTACGCAATTCCGCCTGGGTTTCAGCAAAGATGACAACGATGACCGCAGCGCAGATTACATGAGGTTCTTCTCTGGAAATTCAACGGACGCAAACATGCCGAAGTTGATCATCACATATTACGTTCCATAATTACCCAGTCTCAGTAGATGAAAATTTCGTAGTAACGACTTCAGTCGTCCACTTGAAAATGCGACTAAAGGTCTGTAAATAAATAACTTCCCATAGTGTCCTTGCGAGCCGCCGCACTTGCTCTTTGGCGGCGAAGCAATCTCGGTATTCATGAGGAGATTGCTTCGGGCGAGGAACA
>VFKN01000133.1 GCA_009885525.1 Anaerolineaceae bacterium
AATGCGCGCGCGCGCGCAGCAGAACGATTTCATAACCGCCTTCAGAAGCCAGGGCATCACTTCGAATGGTTTCGAGAATTTCCTCGTATCTACGGAGCGCAAGAAGCGCATTACCCAGGATTGGGTACACCTGATCCTTAGCAGCCCCGAGCGTCAAGGCGAGGCGCAGCTCCTTCACGGCACTGCGAGCATCCCCGAGACGCATATAAGCCTGGCCCAACGCAAGGCGCGCGGGCAGGTGGCTTTCCAGGGGCTGAAAAAATACTGGCGCAACTCGCTGACCCGACTACCTTGACCCGCAAGCGCGTCGGCTTGATAGCGCTTGAGCGCGTCCCCGTGCGCGACCACTCCGCCCTGCACGCCCTGACAGGCGAAGTCATTGGCGAAGTCACCAGCGGCCTGCTCGGCCCTAGCATCAATCAGCCCGTGGCCATGGGCTATGTTGGCCTTGAATTTGCAACCATTGGCACACAGGTCAACGCCATGGTGCGTGGCAAGCCCGTGCTGATGCAAGTGTGTGCCATGCCGTTTGTTGCGAACAATTATTTTCGCGGCTAAGTTTCAAATTTTTTAAAACCTGGAGATAAATCATGACCCTCAAATACACCGAAGACCACGAATGGCTGAAGATTGAAGGCGACATCGCCACCGTCGGCATCACGCACCATGCGCAAGATGCACTCGGCGATGTGGTGTTTGTGGATCTGCCAGCCGTCGGCACGACTCTGGCGCAAAAAGAAACCGCTGGCGTGGTCGAGTCCGTCAAGGCCGCAGCAGATGTGTACATGCCCGTTAGTGGTGAAATTCTGGAAGTCAACGAAGCCCTGCGCGATGACCCGGCACTGGCCAACTCTGACCCATTGGGCGCGGGCTGGTTCTTCAAGGTCAAGTTGTCTGATGCGTCGCAACTTGCGGCACTGATGGATGAGACCAGTTATTCAGCATTTTCCGCAAACGCCTGATTCCGCTTTATTTCCTCTCTCTGAAGGGAGAGGAAATATCCCAGTCCCCTCTCCCTTTGGGAGAGGGTTAGGGTGAGGGCACGTAACTTTGAAAACTTTTCCACGCCGCTGGTATTGATTCTCATCCTCATCACTTTCGCCACGCACATCAGCACATGGAAAAATTACACGACAGTTCTCGCGCAACTCACCACGCCCCACGCCCCACTTGACTATCGCGACGAGATCATTGACTACATCCAAAAAAACACCGCGCCCGAAGATAAAGTCCTCGTGTGGGGATTCCGCCCGATCATTAATTTCGTGGCGCAAAGAGAATCGCCCGCGAGTTATCTGCCCTACCCGCTTTCGCATGTGGATACTCCGCTCGCGCAGCATTGGGCGGATGGATTCTATTCGCAGCTCAAAAAAAATCCGCCCGCGCTGATCATCAACATGATCGAGCCTGCCGACCGCGAACGCATCCCCGATCTTGACCCGAAAATTCGTAAACGGTATAAAATCAAGTGGAAGGACGTCGTCCTCGCGCATAATTACAAAGATGTGCTGGAGTTCATCCGCGAGAATTACATCCGCGTGGATAATATCAACGGCTATGATATTTATTGGCTAAATGTAACTACTCAGTCACCCCCATAAGCATGTCGCTGCGAGGCGCTCTTGTTCTTGCCGAAGCAGTCTCCTCACCAAGATTGCTTCGTCGGGAAGAGCAAGAGCCCTCCTCGCAATGACATGGCTGAGTAGTTACGGATAACTTAATGGAAATGAGAATACAATGCCTCCAAAAAAATTAATAACCGAGGAAATCTCAAATGCGGATAAACTGCGCCGCCAGATGGATATAAGCGAAGCGTTGTATCGCCAGATGTTCACCAATCACTCGGCGGTCATGCTATTGATTGATTCCAAGTCCGGCTCCATCGTGGAGGCGAATCAGGCCGCTGCAAGTTTTTACGGCTACCCCGTGGATGTGCTGCAGCAAATGAACATCGCAGATATAAGCATGATCTCACCTCAGGATATTGCAAATCTACGGCGCGAGATTCAAGCAGGCAATTTAAATTATTTTAACATTCCGCATCGGCTGGCTTCGGGGGAAGTTCGCGAGGTTGAAGTTAACTCCGTGCCAATCGAATTTAATGGACGCAGCCTGCTTTATTCGATCATCCACGATGTTACCGAGCGCAAACAGGCGGAAGAAGCGCGTGAGGAAAGCGCAAAGATCGCGGAGGATATATTTGAATTTACGCCCGATGCCCTGTTGACAGTGAATCAGACCGGCACAATCACGCGCGTTAATAAACAGACGCAGGTCATGTTTGGATATACCCGCGAAGAACTATTGAATCAGAAAATTGACATTCTCATTCCGCGGCATTTGCATTCCAGCCATGCACAGAATTTCAACTCGTTTTTTGCGGAACCGCATAATCGCCCGATGGGTGCAGGTCTGAAATTATCTGCCATCAAAAAGGATGGGAGTGAGTTCCCTGTGGATATTATTTTGAGTCCGCTGCAATTGGGCGGCAAAACTTTTGTAACCGCCGTGGTGCGCGACATCAGCGAGCGCCAGGAGACGGAGCGAAAATATCAAGAGGCGCAGGAAAAACTGCACGAACAACAACGCGCCATGGATACCTTTGAAGAGCGCGAAAGAATGGCGCGCGAGCTGCATGACGGCATCGGGCAGACGCTCGGCTATATCAACATGCAGGCGGATGCGGTGCGCGAAATGATGAAGAAAGACGATAAGGAAAACGCAATAATAACCCTCGCGCGCCTGTCAGAGGTGGCGCAGGAGGCGCATCGCGATGTGCGCGGATACATCAAGGACTTGAAAGATTCCGCTAACATCCACCACGAGTTCTTTGCCGCGCTCAGGCAATACTGCCAACATTTGGGGCAGTCCTATCTTTTCCATGTGGAACTGCGCCTGCCCGAAATCCCGCCGGAAACGGTGGCAAGCGCGCAGGTGGAAACGCACCTGATCTACATCATCCGCGAGGCGCTCGGCAACGCGCGCCGTCACTCTGGCGCGTATCACGCGCGCGTAATTATTAATCTGGATGATGAATATGTGCAGGCGGTCATCGAGGATGAGGGCAAAGGCATCGTGGTTGAACACCCCGGAGTCGAGCGGCGCAAGGGCAGCCGCCTCGGGTTGGGTATTATGCGCGAGCGTGTGGATGATGTGGGCGGCTCGCTGCGCATCGAGAGTGAACCCGATAAAGGCACACGCGTCATCGTGCGCCTGCCGCGCAGACTTGCGCATACAAGCCTGCCATTCAGCCGCGTGCTGATCGTGGATGACCATCCGCTTTTCATCGAAGGTTTGAAGAATATGCTCACGCAGCGCGGCGCGCAGATTATCGGCGCGGCGCGGAATGGTGTGGAAGCGCAAAGCCTGGCACGCGACCTGAAACCGGATATCATTTTGATGGATTTGCAAATGCCACGCATGAGCGGATTGGAAGCCACGCGCCTGATCAAAACCGAACAGCCCGAGATTAAGATCGTCATACTGACCACTTCCATCGCGGAGGCAGATCTCTTTGAGGCGCTGAGTTCGGGCGCTTCGGGATATTTGCTGAAAGGCATGAGCGCGGATGAATTCATGGAGCGGCTGGGCGATATCTCGCGCGGCGAAGCGGAATTTTCAGCGGAGATGGCAAATCAAATTCTGACGGAGTTCGGCGCGAAGGATTCACAAACCGCGCCCGTGGATTTGACCGAACGCCAGCTGGAGATTTTGCGCCTGGTCTCGCAGGGGCTGATGTATAAGCAGATCGGTGACCGGATCTTCCTGACCGAACGCACCGTGAAGTATCACATGGGCGAGATCCTCTCGCGCCTGCAATTGAAAAACAGGCACGAGGTGGAAGAGTACGCGAAGCGCAGGGGATTAACTTAAACCAAAAGACCCTAAACGCTTAAACACAAAGGGCACAAAGTACACGAAGGTTACAAAGGTTTTCCCTTTGTGATCTTCGTGTACTTTGTGTTTAATCCTTTTGGGTTTTGGCTTTTCCGAGTTAGTGTCTTTGATTTTAAGACTGTACCTAGACTGTACCCGCAAAACAGGGGAAAGGATATAAGATGAGACATGACTTCTCAACGACGTGTGGCGCTCATTTATGGTGATTCGGTCTTCCTGACCAGCATCGCCGGAGCCTTATGCTCGCTGCCCGAACTGGAAGTTATGCTCGTAAAACCGCGAACTGAATCGCTGTTGACCGAGCTGCACCCCGATTTTGTGCTGGTAGATGCGGCGCAGACTACCCCCAACCAGATGGAAGAACTTATGGCGTTATTCCCCGCCAATCACAGCCCGCCCTTTATCAGCCTAAGCGCCGATGCCATGCAATTAACGGTGCTCTCGGCGCAGCACTTCCCTGCTGTTGATCTCTCCGATCTGACGCAGGCGCTCGAAAAGATAACCCGGATCAGCAAGTAGGTCAGGCTTTCAGCCTGACAGTGTTTTGAAAATATGAGTTTTAGTGGGTTTGTAACCCGCCCTACATTTGAAAGGAGACCTGCCTATAAAAATTTAGAAAGAACATCGCAATGAAATCTCAATCGTATTCGTTTTAGGCAGATTGAGTATGTCACCCTGAGCAGAGCGCATGGTCTCTGAGACAACCGTAGAGATGCTCACCTGCACTGCACGCTTCGCGGCAGCGCGGTGCAAGTGTCGCTGGCGCTCAGCATGACACTGCGTCAAGCCACTTATAAAAACAAAACAAGGAAAATAACAATGAAAACATCATTCAAGAAAACATTCATGTTCGTAATCACCCTGCTGGCGCTGACCTTTGGCGCGCTGGGCGTCACGCCCGCTCTGGCAGACATCACTGTCGCCAACGGAATGTCCGCCTCCCTTGTACTGGGACAACCCAATTTCACCAGCAACACCGCGGCAACAACTCAGAACGGAATGAGTCAGGGCTACTCAATTTCCGTGGATCCAACTACGGGAAAAGTATTTGTGGCAGACCCAGGCAACAATCGCGTTTTGCGTTTTGCTTCAACGACTTCCCTGACCAACGGCGCAAATGCGGAAGTGGTCCTGGGGCAGTCCAATTTCACCAGCAACGCCGCGGCAACAACTCAGAGCGGAATGAGTGCGCCCCGTTCAGTTTTTGTAGACAACACTGGGACGCTCTGGGTTGGCGAAATTGGCAACAGGCGCGTAACGCATTTTAATAACGCCTCCTCCCTGTCTAACGGCGCAAATGCAGATGGCGTATTGGGGCAGCCGGGTTTCATCACCAACTCTCAGGCATGGACAAGCACAGGGATGTGGTTCGTGCAGGGCGTTTTTGTGGATTCCAGCGGAACCTTATGGGTGGCGGACGCCAACAGGCGCGTAACACGTTTTAATAACGCCGCATCCAAGTTGAATGGCGCTGCTGCTGACGGCGTGCTGGGGCAGCCGAATTTCACAACACTTCTCACCACTGCGTCTGCAAGCGTCATAGCTGGCGGCGCCTATCAAGTATTTGTTGATTCGGCAGGGAGGCTATGGGTTGCAGATCATACAGCAAACCGTATCATGTGGTTTAACAATGCCGCATCCAAGTTGGATGGCGCTGCTGCTGATGGCGTGCTTGGTCAACCCGACTTCGTCAGCACGGCTAGTGGAAGCGGAACCAGCGGTATGTCAAGCCCGACAGGCATATCTGGAGACAACGGCACTGGACAGATTTTCGTTGCAGACCGAAATAATAACCGCATACTGGTCTTTAATAGCGCTGCTTCCAAATCCAATGGCGCTGCCGCAGATAATGTCATTGGTCAGGCAGATTTTTCTGGCACAGGGGCTGCTGTTAGCGCGACTGGTTTGAATAACCCTTATAACATTTTCTTCGACCAAAACGCTAAAACCTTTTGGGTGGGCGATGTAAACAACAACCGCGTGTTGATGTATGGTACGTCATGTTCCAGCGCCATCACCGTCACCAACAACGCGGACAGCGGCGCGGGTTCTTTACGCCAAGCCATCGCGGACGTCTGCGCGGGCGGGACGATTACGTTTAACAATAATTACACCATCACCCTCACCAGCGGCCAATTGGCGGTAACCAAGGCGTTAACCATTGACGGCGGCGCCAACGCCATCGTCCTTGACGGCAACGCCTACGCCTCGCGCGTCATCAACGCCACAGCCGCAATCACGCTCTCCAACCTGACCATTCAAAATGGCGGCGGCGTTGCTACGGGCGGCGGCTTGTACGCTGGCGCGCCCGCGACAATTACCAACGTTTCCTTCCTGAACAACAAAGTCACTTTCCAGGGCGGCGGCGTCTATCTTAATGACGTCGCAACCATTGACGGCAGTACCTTTAGCGGCAATCAAGTTACAGTGTGGAACAATACGGCAATGGGCGGCGCCATACGCACGGCTGCCAATGTAACCATCGCCAATTCTACTTTTACGAACAACTCATCCGCCAACTACGCCGGCGCCATTACTGACGAGCCACTCGCTCCCGCTAGCGTCCTCACAATTTCCAATAGCGCCTTCAGTGGAAACACCGCGCTCGTTGGCGGCGCGCTCACGGTTTGGGACACGCTCGACGTCTCGAATTCCACTTTTTCTGGCAATACGGCGACGTCCTCTCCCACATCTGGCGGCGCAATGGCATTGGTCGGTGTTGCCAACCTTACGAACGTAACCATCTCCGGCAGTACGGGTAGCGGCATTCAAGGCGCCGCGACGATCGACATGAGCAACAGCATCATTGCCAACAGCTCAGGCCCGGATTGCAGCGTCACGCTGACAACCAACGTCAACAATCTTATCAAAGACAGTACCTGCTCTCCGGCTGTCAGCGGCGACCCGCTTCTCGGCGCGCTTGGCAACAACGGCGGTACTACCACCCAGACGATGGCTTTGCTACCCGGCTCCCCGGCGATTAACGCGGGCAACGCACCCGCTTGCGCGGAGCTCCTCGGCGGCGATTTTGATCAACGCGGCAAGAGCCGCGTCGGAACCTGCGATATCGGCGCGTTTGAATCGCAAGGCTTCACTTTAGGCAGTCTCACCGGCACACCGCAAAGTGCGACCATCAGTACCGCGTTTGGAACGGCACTCGGCTTGACCGTCACTGCGAATAACGCTGGCGAACCAGTCAACGGCGGAAAAGTGACTTTCACACCTCCCGGAGCGGGAGCGAGCGCAGTTATCACCACCAGCCCCGCGACAATTGCGGGCGGCACGGTCAGCGTCAGCGCCACCGCCAACGGCACGGCAGGCGGACCCTACAACGTCGTCGCCAGCGCGGCAGGTGCTACCAGCGTCAACTTTGCGCTGACAAATACAACCACCGTCACCTTTAATGGCAACGGCAGCGACGGCGGCTCAATGTCGCCGCAAACTGCCAGTTCTACGACCGCGCTAACGAGCAACGGTTTCACGCGCACTGGCTACACCTTCGCAGGTTGGAATACGAATGCCAATGGCATCGCTGGTACAGCCTTCACAAACGGTCAGAATTACCCGTTCACGGCAAGTATCAATATATACGCCCAGTGGACGATCAACACATACACTGTCACTTACAACGGCAATACCAACACCGGCGGCTCAGCGCCCACGGACGGTTCAAGTCCCTACAACTACAACTCAACCGTGACCGTGCTCGGCAACATAAATACAGCTCCGCTGGTAAAAACCGGCTACACCTTTAATGGCTGGAACACCGCCGCCAACGGCAGCGGAACGGCTTATGTTGCCAGCAATACCTTCACGCTTGGCGCCGCCAACGTCATACTCTACGCCCAGTGGACTGTCAACGGCCAGACCCTGACCTTCAACAGCAACGGCGGCTCGCCGGTCACAGCCATCACGCAGAGCTTCGGCACCGCAGTGACTGCTCCGACAAACCCGACCAGGATCGGCTACATCTTCGTCGGTTGGTATGACGAAGTCGGTCTCACCACGCTGCACACCTTTAGCACAATGGGCTTGAGCACCACAGTCTACGCCAAGTGGACAGTTAGCATTGAGTCGCCCATAATCACCGAAGGCGTCAGCGTAAATGTGATCATATCCGAGATCACCAGCGCAGCCCCCTTCGCACTAACCCTGCACGCCACCGACATCAACTCCGATCCGCTCACCTGGAGCGTTCTAACCCCGGCCAGTTACGGCACAGCCGGTGTGGATGCCGCTACCGGCGTAGTCTCTTATGTTCCGGGTTTTAACTACAACGGTCTAGACTCGTTTGTCGTGCAGGTTTCTGACGGCAAGGGCGGCACAGACAGCATCATCGTCAATGTGACCATCGACCCAGGAGGCCCCTATCGCGGCACATTGATCTGGAATCAAAGCCGTCAGATCAAATACGATACATGGTTTGGCGTCAGCGACTCCAATGCCACCGGCGACGGTTACCGCAAGGCAACCTCTGGTGACTTCATATTCAAACCGAAGACCGCCACCACCAGTTTCAAGTGGATCACCTACCGCGGACCCGATCAGGGCAAGGCGCAAATATTGGTAGACGGCGTGGTCAAGGCAACCGTTGACTTGTATAGCGCCACTCCACAATGGCAGTATATGGTTGAGATCAAGGGACTCCCGAATGCGAAGCACAAGCACACCATCGTGATCCGCCCCTTGAACTTGAAGAACGCCCAATCAACTGGAAAATGGGTCAGCGTGGACGGCTTCGAAATCGGAACCACCACCTATGACGATGACCAAATCCTCAGCAATCTGTTCAGCTACAAGAGCTGGCGCGGCTTACAGAGTTCCGGCGTGCGCTTTGGCGCCTACCGCATCTCGACCCAAAAGAACGCCGCACTGAGTTTCTCCTTCGACGGCGTGAAATTCGACTGGACCACCGCACGCGGTCCCAAGTATGGCAAAGCCGCCATCTACGTGGACGGCAAACTCGTGAAGACAGTTGACCTGTACAAAGCCAGTCAGCAATGGCAATATATAGAAACAATAGACGGTCTGGCGTATGGACATCACACCGTCATCATCAAGGTGCTCGGCACGAAGAACCCCGCCTCCAGCGGCACGGGAGTTGTCTGCGACGGTTTTGAGATCAATTAGTTTGCTGATTTAGTTTCGTAAGTTATAAGAGCGCGCCCTCGAGAAATCGGGGGCGCGTTTTCATTACTTTGTACATCATAATGAATAGCAAATCCTTGCGAAAACAGCAATTCTCAGTATGAATATGTCATTGCGAGGAGGGTGTTTTTCCCGACGAAGCAATCTCCTGTTTTGTCGAGGAGATTGCTTCGCACACCGTCCTGTGTTCGGTGCAGGGAAGTGCGCTCGCAATGACATATTGAGAATTGCTGTTGCGAAAAATCTTCTCTTGACCCTGACTTGAACGGGGTTATAATTCAGTCACTGAATTTTGGAATGCAAAGTGCTGTTATGGAATCAACCACAAACGACGAACTCCGCGAACTCTCCCTGCTCGAACAAATCGAGAGCGACCCAAATGTAAATCAATCCGCGCTGGCTACGCAACTTGGCGTTGCTGTTGGCACGGTCAATTGGCATTTAAAGCGACTGATCGCCAAAGGCGCAGTCAAAGTCTCGCGCGCCGAGCGCAAAAAACTGCGCTACATCATCACCCCCGAAGGACTCGCCCTGCGCGCCCGCCTCGCGGTGGATTATGTCGAGCGCTCGTTTTCCGTTTATCGGCGCACACGTCAGCGCGTGAAAGACCACGTCACAAAAATCCGCAAGGCGGGTTATGAAAGCGTACGCATCGTTGGCTCCGGCGACGTAGCGGATATTTGCAAACTCACTTGTCTCGAACAAGGCATCGCAGTTGTCAACGACAAATCTGCACCCGCCTTGATATTAGATGGATATAAAATAAAACTGGAAGGAATAGAATGACAGACAAACATGTATTGATAACAGGTGGTGCTGGATATATCGGATCGATCCTTACCTCGGAACTGCTGCGCCAAAACTATCGTGTCACAATTCTTGATTCACTGCTTTTTGGCGGAGAAGCGATCGTCCCGTTTTTACACCATCCTAATTTCCACTTCATCAAAGCGGATGTAACCGAACCGCGCGCAATCCGCGATGCAGTTAAGCGTGACTGGCAGACCCCGACCGCCGTTGTTCATCTCGCCGCGATTGTCGGCTTTCCCGCGTGCCAGGCAGTAGGGAAGCAGGTTTCATGGAAATATAATTTTGATTCCACGAAAATGGCTTTTGAGCAGGCTTCCGATTTGGGCGTGGAGCGATTTATATTCGCATCCACGTACAGCAATTACGGTTTATCCGAAGATGGAAAACCCGTGACTGAAGAATCCCCGCTCAACCCGCAATCTTTATACGCGGAAACAAAAATTGCATCGGAAGAATATTTGCTCGCGCAAAAAGACGCGGCCTGTGCACCGTTAGTTTTCCGTTTTGCAACATTATACGGACTCTCCCCGCGCACGCGCTTCGACCTGATCGTGAATCAATTCGTCCTCGAAGCATTTACCAAGCGCGAGTTAATCATCTACCAGCGCGGATATTCACGCTCGTTCGTCCATATCCGCGACGTGGTGCGCGGCGTGATCATAGGGCTTGAAGCCGAGCAAAACAAGATCCGCGGGCAGGTTTTCAACTTGGGCGGCGAGAATGGCAATTACACAAAAAATGAAATCGTAGATCTTGTTCTCAAACGCATGCCCGAAGTGGTTGTGCAATATAAGGACATGTCCTTCGGCGGCGACATGCGCGACATCACCGTATCGTTTGAAAAGATCAAGCGCGTACTCGGTTTTGAGACAACATTAAATGTAGACGACGGCGTCCGCGAAGTATTGTTCGCATTGAAATCGGGTTTGATCAAAAATCCAACTGATGACAGATATAGAAACGCACAGTTTATTGTGCAGTAAAAAAATTAAAGGTTCAAGGTTTAAAGTTGAAGGATAAAATATGACGACTGCAAAGCGGTTTGAGGAATTGGAAGTTTGGCAGAAAGCGAAGGAGTTAACAAACTCGGTTTACAAACATTCCTCTGATGGAGCTTTTGCGCGTGATTTTGGTTTGCGCGATCAAATGCGCCGAGCCGCAGTTTCGATCATGTCAAATATTGCTGAAGGGTTTGAAAGCCAGACGCAATCTATGTTTATAAAATATCTTGGTCATGCAAAAGGTTCTGCGGGCGAGTTGCGCGCCCAACTTTATATTGCCAGAGATCAAGGCTATATTACTGACGAGGAATTTAAGACAATATTTTCAACAGCAGAAATATGCAGCAAACAACTTGCCCGTTTTATTCAATATCTAGAATCCCAACCCAATGCGCGGCGCGTCCGCGAAGAAGGAGTAACTTACAATGTCGAACAATAACCTTACACCTGCAACTTTTCAACCTTCAACTTTTTGGCAAAACAAACGTGTGATCGTCACCGGCGGCGCGGGCTTTCTCGGCTCGTTCGTTATTGAAAAACTGAAAGAACGCGGCGCAACCGATATTTTTATCCCCCGCAAAAAAGATTACAACCTCACCGAGCGCGAAGCCATCGAACGCTTCTACGCGGATGCGCTTAAAGATATCGACCCGAAGAATGTAGTCGTGATTCACCTCGCAGCCAACGTGGGCGGCATTGGCGCGAACCGTGAACATCCCGCCGAATTCTTTTATGACAACATGATCATGGGCGTGGAATTAATGCATCAGGCTTACAAACGCGGCGTGGGAAAATTCGTGGCGACAGGAACCGTATGCGCCTATCCTAAATTCACGCCCGTCCCTTTCAAAGAAGATGATCTGTGGAACGGTTATCCCGAAGAGACGAACGCGCCTTATGGTCTCGCCAAAAAAATGATGCTCGTACAGGCGCAGACTTATCGTCAGCAATATGGCTTCAACGCCATTTATCTTCTGCCCGTAAATCTTTACGGCCCGCGCGATAATTTCAACTTGCAGACCTCGCATGTGATTCCGGCACTTGTCCGCAAGGCAGTTGAAGCGGGCGAACGCGGCGACAAGGAATTACAAGTCTGGGGCGACGGCTCCCCCACCCGCGAATTTTTATATGTTGAAGACGCCGCCGATGGCATCCTGGCCGCCACTGAAAATTACAACGGTGACCTGCCTGTCAACCTCGGCTCTGGTTATGAAATTTCAATCAAAGACTTAACAGAAATGATCGTGAAGATGACCGGCTTCGAAGGCAAACTTCACTGGCAAACCGATAAACCCAACGGCCAGCCCCGCCGCGGACTCGATGTGACCCGCGCGAAGGAATTATTCGGCTGGAGTGCGCAAATCTCATTTGATGAAGGCATGAAGCGCACCATCGAGTGGTTCAAGGAGAATAGGTTGAAAGTTACAGGTTAAAAGGTTGAAGGTTATTCAACCTTCAACCTTAAACTTTCCAACCTTAAACACAAAATGACCGAAATCATAAAACACGAACCAACTACTGTTTACATCAAACCGCCTAAAGGCTTCGCCGCACTTAACCTGCGCGACCTTTGGATCTATCGCGAACTGGTCTTCTTTATGATCTGGCGCGATATTAAAGTCCGCTACAAACAAACTTTGCTCGGCGCATTATGGGCGATCATCCAACCTGTGCTGACCATGCTCGTCTTCACATTTTTGTTCGGCAAGATCGCAAAGGTTTCATCAGATGGCATTCCATATCCCATTTTTTCTTACACGGCACTTTTACCGTGGGGACTCTTTGTTGCCGCCCTTAACCAAGCCAGCCGATCACTTACGTCCAATCACAACATGATCACGAAGATCTACTTTCCGCGGCTGATACTACCCGTGGCGTCAGTACTTGGCGGTCTCGTGGATTTTGCCATCGCATTCGTTGTGTTGATATTTCTGATGATTTACTACAAAGTATCTCCCGCGTGGGCAAGTCTTTGGACCTTGCCGCTCTTCCTGCTGCTGGCGATCATCACGGCATTAGGCGTGTCGCTATGGCTCTCTGCGATCAACGTTCAATATCGTGATGTGAACTACGCGCTCCCTTTTATGACTCAATTCTGGTTGTTCATCACACCCGTTGCTTATTCTTCCAGTGTGATCTCTCAAAAATGGCAGCTGGCATATTCCATGAATCCCATGGCGGGCGTGGTCAATGGATTCCGCTGGGCGTTACTCGGCTCGGGTAATGGACCGGATGCTTCGTTATGGGTTTCAGTGGCAATATCATTTCTTATTCTATTTAGCGGGTTGTTCTATTTTCGCAATATGGAAAAGACCTTCGCGGATACCATATGAGTTGAAGGTTATAGGTTGAAAGTTGCAGGTTAAAAAACTTCAACCCTTCAACTTTCAACCTTTCAACTTTCAAACCTTAAAACCCTATGACAACAGCAATCAGCGTAAAAAATCTCGGTAAACAATATCGCATCGGCGCAGCGCAGACTAAATTCAAGTACGGCATGCTGCGCGAAGTCCTCGTGGATGCGGCAATGACTCCTGTCCGCATTTATAGATCGTTGACCGGAAAAGGTGCGCGCGGCATAACCAATACATCTTCTTTTTGGGCGTTAAAGGATATTTCCTTTGATCTCGAAGAAGGCAAAGTGCTCGGCATTGTAGGACGCAACGGCGCGGGCAAAAGCACTTTGCTAAAAATTCTCTCGCGCGTCACCGAACCAACCCTCGGCACCGTGACCGTGCGCGGACGCGTCGGTTCGCTGCTAGAAGTTGGCACAGGTTTTCACCCCGAACTTACCGGACGCGAAAATATTTTCATGAACGGTGCGATCCTCGGCATGAAAAATGCAGAGATTGAATCTAAATTTGATGAGATCGTGGATTTCTCTGAAGTCAGTCAGTTCATTGATACGCCCGTCAAGCGCTATTCATCGGGCATGTATCTGCGGCTTGCGTTTGCAGTTGCCGCGCATCTTGAACCTGAAATCCTCGTCGTGGATGAAGTTCTCGCGGTCGGTGATGCTGAGTTCCAAAAGAAGTGTCTCGGCAAAATGGGTGATGTTGCGCAGCAGGGACGCACAGTTTTATTTGTGAGTCATAACATGTCTGCAATTTTGCGGTTGACGCAGGAAGCGCTTGTTTTGAACAAAGGCCAACTCATCATGCGCGGACCTACGCAGGAGGCTGTTGATTTTTATCTTTCGTCAGGACAGACTCAGGCTGGCGAGCGGATATGGGATGCGGATGAAATCCCGGCATCCAGTCAACCGTTTACACCAATCAATTTGAAAATCAAAAATAAAATCGGAAAAGTTGTCGACGTTGTCCGCTCGACGGAACCCGTCACGGTTGAATTTGAATATCAACTTGACGCGCCGATCACAGGTCTGCGTATTGGATTTTATCTCAGCACCATGCGCGGCGAATATGTGTTGACTTCATTTGACACCGATGCCCCCGAAATGTTCGATCAATTTGATTCGCGCAAAGCGGGCCGTTACATCAGCCGCGCGGAAATTCCCGCCGATATTTTCAACGAAGGCAGATATAGCATTGGCGTGAACGCGAGCTCGTTCGGCGTGCGCCGCTATTTCATGGATGAGAACGCGATTGCGTTTAACGTGGATATTTCCGGCGCACCAGGCACGCAATGGCCCGAGCCGCGTGTCGGTCCTGTTCGTCCGCGCTTAAATTGGAAGATCGAGAAAATAGATAAATAGAGAATGGATAAATAGAGAATAGTTTCCAATTACTACTTTCTGCTCTCTGTTCCCTTCACCAAACATGGCAAAAACATCCCCCCTTCGCAACCTATTAGGCGACCTGCCCTTCACTGCCGAAATTGATTGGATGCTGCGGTCAAAGAATCGTCCGCGCAAAGATCATTTCAATTTGGACAAATTGCAAAAATCATTGCCCGCCGCGCGCGCGGTAGTTGAACCATTTGCAAAGAACGCAAAACTACATGCTGAGCATGGTCGAAGCACCGGCAAAAAGGTTTTGTTCTTTGCCACCTTGCATTATTGGATTGAACAATCTGCGTATCTTGGTTTGGCGCTGGCGGGGCTTGGGCACAAGGTCACGCTGTTGACGCTCCCCTATTCCGAATGGCATAAAGAAAAAGATAATTTCACACAACGACAGCGCGTACTTCATACCAAAGATGCGCTCGCTTCATTATCTCCGCTCATCAAGCATGTTTCCATGCTTGACCTTCGACCCTTCGACAGGCTCAGGGCAACGCCTTCAACCTTCGACCTTCCAACTGCCATTCAAGCCGACATCAAAGAGATTTCACTTTGGGACGTGCAATACACCTTGATGCGTGAAGAAGTGGATATGAACGATGCGGGCGACCGCGCGTTGTATGATCTGCGGATTCAACGTAATACCTTCGCCGCCAAAGCCGCGCTCGAATGGCTGCAATCCAACAAGCCTGATGTGGTTTTAATTCCCAACGGTTTAATTCTCGAAATGGGAATTGTCTTCCGCGTGGCGCGTTATTTGAATATTGACGCGGTCACTTATGAATTCAACGATCAACGCGAACAGATCTGGCTCGCGCAAAATTCATCCATCATGCAGCAGGAAACCGATTATCTTGTGAATGCGCGCTGTCATTTGCCCATCACCGATGAAATGTTCGAGCGCGTTGCGGATCTGGAAAACGCCCGCCGTGGCGCACGCGTGTGGGGTAAATCCAAACGCTTGTGGCAATACGTCTCCTCGCAGGGCGCAATCGAGACGCGCAAAATACTCGGCTTGGATGATCGCCCCGTGGTGATGCTGGCCGCGAATGTTTTGGGTGACAGTCTCACCTTGGGTCGTGATATCTTCGCGGCTTCGATGACCGAGTGGATCACGAAGACCGTTCAATATTTTGCAAAACGCACTGATGTGCAAATGGTCATCCGCGTGCATCCGGGGGAGAAACTCGTTCCGCAGGCGAAATCGATGGGCACAGTGGTGCGCGAGGCGCTGGCGGAAATCCCCAATCATATTCATATCATCGGCGCGCTGGATAAAATCAACACGTATGATTTAATCGAGATCGCGAATGTTGGTCTGGCATACACAACAACAGTTGGACTCGAAACCGCGATGAATGGCCGCCCCGTGATTTCATGCGGCGATACGCATTATCGCGCGCGCGGATTTACCCTCGACCCGAATACATGGGATGAATACTACGCCACGCTCGAAAAAGTTTTAGCGGATATTCCCGCCCACCAATTGAACGAAAAGCAAACCGAGTTCACATGGAATTACGCTTACCGATTCTTTTTTGAATATCCGCGCCCCTTCCCGTGGCGCTTGATGAATTTCTGGGATGACCTTGAAGTCTGGCCGCTTGAGAAAGTATTGAGCAAAGAAGGTCTGGCGCAATTCAAAGATACATTTGACTTTTTGGTGAATGAACCATTCACATGGAAATGAAAATCGGAGTGCGGACTTTAGTCCGCTAGTAAACACATTAATTGCAGACTTTAGTCTGCAATCCGGCAAGGATACAATGACCAACGACACAAAACAAAAAGTACGCGAATTTTATGATGAGATCGGCTGGCAGCAGGAAGATGACGGGCTGTATCAAAACGCCCGTTACGAAGACCTGCGCCCTGTTTCACGCGAATACATCCACAAGACGCGATTGCGCGTGATGAATGGAATCATCGCAACTGGAAAATTTTTATTGGACGCGGGTTCCGGTCCCGTGCAATATGAGGAATACAAAACATATTCGCAGGGATATGAAAAGCGCGTATGTTTGGATATTTCCATCCAGGCATTGCGCGAAGCGCGTGAGCGAATTGGCGAACATGGTTTGTTCGTTGTAGGCGATCTTGCGAATTTGCCGTTCAAGCAGGCAGCATTTGATGGCGCAGTCTCGATGCACGCGATTCATCATCTGGCGTTGCCGGAACATCCGCGCGCGTATGCTGAAATTCATCGCGTACTTGCATCTGGAAGAACCGCCGCGATCATCAACGGCTGGCATGAACCGCGCTTGATTCAAATGGCGGAGCCGTTGATCGGGCTGATGCGAAAATTATCAGGTCGTTCTGTAAAAAAGAAAAAAGAATGGTTAAACGACGAAGATGCCACTGGCACCTTTGTCCAAAAGATGACTCCTGAATGGCTTAAGCGGGAAATTGGCACAAAGATGAAAATTGAAATCAAACCCTGGCGCAGTCTCAGCACGCGCATGTTACGCTGGTTCGTGCGTCCCTTCGGTGGAAAAATATTCTTGAAATTCATGTTCTGGCTCGAAGGCATCTTCCCGAAATTCTTTGCCGAGAACGGGCAATATCCGTTGATTATAGTGAAGAAGGCTTAAACGTTTGATTGACTCTGTCTTTTTACTAGGCTAGAATCTAGCCAGATAGGACAGATTTTTTAGAAGGAGAAAGCATGAACGACATCTGGCAAATTCAGGATGCAAAGAATAAATTAAGTGAAGTCGTCGCGCACGCTCTTAAGCGGGGACCGCAAGTAATTACGCGGCACGGGCAAAAAACGGTTGTTGTCGTTTCTTATTTGGAATACGAGAAATTACGCAAATCACAGGGAAAACTTTCCGAGTTTTTCCACAATTCCCCCCTGGCTGGCGTTGACCTAACTCGCGATAAAAGCCTGCCGCGCAAAGGTTTTGAACTATGAAAGTCCTGCTTGACACTTGCGTTATTTCCGAATTAATTACGAAACAACCCAGTCCCAACATAGTCGAATTTGTGGATTCACTTGACGCGGACGTCATATATTTGAGCGTGATCACGATCGGCGAAATCGCAAAAGGGATTGAAAAGTTAATAAAATCCCGCCGCAAAACCGAGTTGCAAACATGGTTGAAAGAAGATTTATTGGTTCGGTTTGATGGCAAAATTGTCTCTTTAGATGTGGATGTTTTTCTGACATGGGGCAATTAACGGCGCTTCTTGAATCGAAAGGACACACCATGCCCGCCATTGATTCGTTGATCGCTGCGACTGCGCTCACGCACCAGATGATCCTTGCCACACGCAACGTTAAAGACTTTGAAATATCTGGCGTTGAGATCATAAATCCGTGGAAATAAAGAACCAAATTCAAACACCTCGCCGCTTGGAGGAATAAATGGAGCAAAAGAAAAAAACGCTCTTTGAAATCGCATTTATTTTTTTAATTTCAGCCATTGTTTTTCTCCCTAACATCAACCGTCTGACCTATTTCAAAGACGACTGGTATTACATTTACGATGGAGTTGCCGGAGGCGCAAAGGTTTTCCACACCACCTTCAGTATTGACCGTCCGGCGCGTGGTTATTTTTTCGAACTTTATTTTTCCCTCTTTGGTCCCCATCCGCTTCCCTATCACATCGGTGCATATCTCTGGCGCATGCTCGCCGTGGCTGGCGCGCTTTGGCTGTTTAATTTACTTTGGACTAATGAAAAAAGATTCGCGTTTTTTGCAACCCTTTTTTTTGCGATCTATCCCGGATATTACTGGTGGACCAGCGCAATAGAATATCAGCCCATGGTTGCGAGCCTCGCCTTCCAGGTGTTTTCAATCGCGTTGACCATAAAGTCGATTCAAACATCAGAGCGAGTCCCGAAAATTATTTTCGCGCTCGGTGCAATTCTCACCGGCTGGGTTTGCATCGCACTTGTGGATTATGCAATCGGCATGGAAGCATTTCGTCTTTTTTGCGTTTACCTGATCGTAAGCCGCAATCCCAATCTTCCTACAATTTGGAATAAATTATTATCCACGCTGCGAGTATGGGCATGGAACTTACTCATTCCACTTGGATTTGTCATTTGGAGAAATTTCTTCTTTGAAAATGCGCGCAAGGCAACCGATGTTGGTTTGCAACTGAGCGGATTATTTTCTTCACCGATCTCCACACTTACAACATGGTCGCTGACATTTTTCAGCAGTATCCTGAATCTGGCTGTGCTGAGTTGGGTAGCCCAAGTTCCGCGTTTTTTCTTTACCCTGAGATTCCGCTACGCTGCTTATGGATTTCTCGCCGCCGCTATTGTTATTCTTGTACTGGTCGTATTTGAAAAATTATTCAAACACGAAAATAACGCGGCTTCAGTTTCTTCAAATCAAGTTTACAAGGAAGCGCTTCTAATTGGCGTGCTGGGAATGACGGCGGGAATCCTGCCGGTCATTATGGCGAATCGCTATATCAACCTGGACGTCTTCTCTCATTACGCGCTGCCCGCATCCCTGGCAGCGGCGGTTGCTCTGGCGGGTCTCATTCACATGCTGTCTTCAAGGCGCATACAAATGGCAGTCCTATACACCGTGATCACTTTTGCGGTTTTGTCTCATCACGGAATCTCGGTAACGGCGCTGGATGAAGAAAACGCGATCAAGGAATTCTGGTGGCAGGTCAGCTGGCGCGCACCTGAGATCAAGCCCGGCACTACTTTTGTAGTCGTCTATCCTTCCGGAAATATCGGCGATGACGGAACGGGCGTGAAAGAAGCGCCAAACTTGATTTATTTTCCGCAGCAAGCCGCGGAAATCCCTGTTCATTATCAAGTCTCTTCTTTGACGCTAAGCAACTCGATCATGCCGGATCTTTTAGTTGGCGATCTTGAAAAAGAAGTCCCGCGCCGCAGCCATGTGATTAACTATAATTATGGAAATATTCTGGTCTTGAGTCAACCCACGCCGTCTTCATGCGTCCACATCATAGATGGCAGCCGCCCGCTGATCTCGTCTTACGACCCGGGCAACCTGATGATGATCGCGCCGCAGTCCAATATCGACAACGTGGTCACTGACGCGAAGCCATCCACTCCGCAGGAATTTGCTTTTGGCGCGGAGCCGGAGAAATCGTGGTGCTATTACTTTGAAAAAGCGGAACTGGCGCTGCAAATGAAAAATTGGGATGAGGTCAGCGCGCTTGGCGAAAAAGCCATCCACCTCGAATATCACCCGGAAGATCAATCCGAATGGATGCCGTTCCTGATGGCTTATGCAATATCAGGGAACGATGTCAGAGTAAAACAAACCGCATCCAAAATCACAGGTAGTAAATTTCTGCGCTTGCAGGCATGTGAGATGCTGACCAACTTGAAAGAGCCTTTGAAGCCAAACATCCAGGAATTGGTGGATAGTTTGTATTGTAGAAACGCGAAATAAATTTTAGAGGTTTTTCTTGTCCATTATTAATCGTCTTCCGAGACTTCAACAGATCATCCCAGTTTATGCGGTCATCGTGATGATGATCTATGGGTGGACTGTTTACTGGTATATATGGGAAATTCCCAGCTGGATATATTATTTATCGCTGGCGGATATTTTTCGTATTTATGCTTACGCGTTATCCGTGAATTTATTAGAGAGTCTTGTCGTATTGCTGCTGCCGCTTTTGATTTGTTTTATTCTGCCTCGAAAATGGTTTTACGAATCATTCATCGCGCGCGGTTCGACGCTGGTCATATTGCTGCTTGGATATGCAATGTATTTCTCCAATTCATTCAAATCCATTTCAGATGGAAGTTATCCGCAGGCGCTGATTAATTGGACGCCTGCAATTCTTGTGGCGATCATTCTGCTTGTCTTCGCGGCCGGCAAAATACGCATCGCGATTCGCATCGTGGAGGATTTTTCTTCGCGGGCTATCATCTTTTTATACATATTGATTCCCGCCAGTATTTTAGCCCTGCTATATATCGTCATCCGAAATATTTTTTGGAGCGTCTTAAATGGATAAATTAAACAGACGCGACTTTTTAAAACTCGCGGCGCTTGCATCAGCAGGAACAATTATTCCCAACGCATTATTAAACCTAAGCGCAGTCAATGCTCGGAAGAGCGGCGCATTGCCCAACGTGATCATCATCGTCTTTGATGCCATGTCCGCGCGGAATATGTCTATATATGGTTATCCAAGAAACACAACGCCCAATTTTGAGCGCTTTGCGAAACGGGCAAATGTATATCACTCGCATTATTCCACAGGCAACTACACAACGCCCGGTACCGCCTCCCTATTGACTGGTATGTATCCGTGGACGCACAGGGCGATTAATCATGGCGCGCCGGTTGCTTCGGGATTGATCAAGCAGAATATATTTAGCGCGCTCGGCGAAGAATATAATCGTTATGCGTTTGGTCAAAATGCGTGGGCAAATATTTTTCTGGATCAGTTCAGCGCGGACATCGACCGTCATGTTCCGATGCGTTCGTTTGGCGCCATCAGCCCGTGGGTTTCCGGCAGCATCCTAAACGATGCGACCCTCGGCTATGAAACATTTGACCGTTTCCTTTTCTCAAAGAACGACCCGCCCGGTTCGCTTCTTTTCGGCTTGGCGGAAAGGCTTTACGGCTTCAATCAATACAAGCAAGTAAAATCCAAGGATTATCCAAGTGGACTTCCAGAGGTTGTCACCGCGCCGTTTTATTATCGTCTCGACGAACTTTTTGACGGATTGCAATCCCTGTGCGCCGAATTCAAGCCGCCCTATTTTTCTTATCTCCATCTTTATCCGCCGCACGAACCTTACAAACCGACCCGCGAATATTCCAAACACTTCATGGATGATTTTGCGCCGCCTGTAAAGCTGGAACATTCTCTTGTCACAAGCCCGGACTCTGAGAAGCGGCTCAACGGCGGTCGATTAAGTTACGACAGATTTATCGCGAACCTCGACGCGGAATTTGGTCGCCTGCTGGATACATTTGAGACATTGGGAATTTTCGAAAACAGTTATGTGATTCTGACTTCCGATCACGGTGATATGTTTGAGCGGGGGCAGCGCGGACATTCCACACCGCTGTTGTATGATCCGGTTGTCCATTCTCCGCTGTTGATATCCGCGCCGGGTAAGCAAAGCAGAACCGATATTTTCTCCCCCACCAATAGCGTTGACCTTGTGCCGACATTATTGAATCTAGCCGGTCATAAAATCCCTGATTGGTGCGAAGGAAATATATTGCCGGGGCTGGGCGGCAAGGAAGATTTTGAACGCAATACCTTTTCGATGGACGCGAAGGAAAATTCATCTTTTGCTGCTTTAAAAAAAGCGACGATTGCCATGCGCAAAGGAAAGTATAAAATGCTCTATTACACCGGTTATGAAGAAAAAGATTCGTTCGAGTTATATGATCTGGAAAACGATCTCGAAGAAATGCATAATTTGTATGTCGTCAGCGATTCACTCTCCAAAACACTTACGGGAGAATTGTTGGGTCAATTGCAAATTGCCAACAAGAGATTTTAATCATGGAAAAATTAACTGACCAGAAATATCTTATGCAGGATCAATACAAAGACTCGCGCAATCTCGACGCGCGCATCGAGATTCACAAACGCTTCAGCACAAATCCGCAGGGCTGGTACAACTGGATGTTTGATACACTTGCGCGACTTCCTCAAAACGCCCGCGTGCTTGAGCTCGGCTGCGGTGCTGGAACCATGTGGAAGGAATGCGCGGATCGAATCCCTGCGGGCTGGGTCATCACGCTCAGCGATCTCTCCGATGGCATGCTGGATTCAGCGTGGCGCAATTTGGTCGTGACGGAGCGCAACTTCAAATTCGAGAAGATGGACGCGCAGGCGATCCCCTACCCCGACCAAACCTTTGATATCGTCATCGCGAATCATATGTTGTATCATGTGCCGGATATAAAGAAAGCGCTGACCGAGATCAAGCGCGTGCTAAAAAATGACGGTTGCCTGATTGCAGCAATGGGCGGCGAAAAGCACATGCGCGAAATATTTGCGTGGATAAAAAGCGCAAGCAAAGGCAAATACGATGTACCTGCGCTGTCATTCACATTGGAAAATGGAAAAGCACAGCTCTGCGAATTTTTCTCACAGGTCGAGATGTTGCGCTACGAAGACAATCTCAACGTCACCGAGGTTGAACCGCTTATTGCATATCTGCGGTCTTCCATTCGCGCAGGAAATATCGCGCATGATGAATTGAAGAAGATCGAGAATGAATTATCCGCCGCGCTTGCGAAAGACGGTAAAATCTTTATCACAAAAGACTCCGGGTTGTTTTTATGTAATGCGACATTTATGTCGCAAGTATAGGATAGGCGGGCGACATAAATGTCGCGTCACAGTTTCAAACAGGAGAAATCATGGACTGGAAAAATCAAGTAGTACTCGTCACTGGCGGAACGGGTTCGTTTGGCAAAAAATTTACAAAAATTTTACTCGAACAATATAAGCCAAAAAAGATCATCATCTTCAGCCGCGATGAGTTGAAGCAGCATGAAATGCAGGTTGGCGGATATAACCACGAAAGCCTGCGCTACTTCATCGGCGATGTGCGCGACCGTGAACGTCTCGTGCGCGCCATGCACGGCGTGGATATTGTTGTCCACGCGGCGGCGTTGAAGCAGGTACCTGCCTGCGAATACAATCCGATGGAAGCGATTAAGACCAACATCATGGGCACAGCCAATGTTGTTGAAGCCGCACTGGATGCGGGCGTGAAAAAAGTATTGACCGTCAGCACTGATAAAGCCGTCAGCCCCGCGAATCTTTATGGCGCGACCAAACTCGCAGCGGAGAAACTCACCATCCAAAGCAACGCCTATGCGGGCGGATCAGCGACGCGCTTCTCATGCGTCCGCTATGGGAACGTGGTCGGCTCGCGCGGATCGGTCGTGCCGCTCTTCCTCAATCAGCGCGCGAGCGGAAAGATCACCATCACCGATGACCGCATGACGCGCTTCTGGCTTTCGCTCGATCAGGGCGTGCGTTTTGTAATCGAGTGTATCGAACAAATGGAAGGCGGCGAAGTCTTCATCCCGAAGATTCCCAGCACAACCGTAAGCGACCTCGCGCGCGCCATCGCCCCCGATGCGGTGATCAACACCATTGGTATTCGTCAGGGCGAAAAACTTCACGAGATGCTCATCTCTGAAGACGAAGCGCGTCACACAATTGAACTTGAAAAAATGTTCGTGGTGCAGCCTGCCGAAGCAACCTGGTTCGGTTATTCATGGCAGGATAAAGGCAAGGCGCTCGACGAAGGTTTTTATTATTCCAGCGACAACAACAGTGAATGGCTTGATATCGAGGGAATTAAAAAATTCATTGCGCCGTTTGAAGAATTATTCAAGCAAGGGAAATTGGAAGGATAAATTTTCAACCCCATAAAAAAAACTCCTGACACTATAAAAGTGTCGGGAGTTTTTTATTATGTGTCTCACCTTACACAGTTTTACTAAAAGTAGATGTCATTGCGAGCCGCGCTTACTTCGACAGGCTCAGTACAACGCTTGGTTTTGCGGCGAAGCAATCTTGGACAGGCAAGAGCAGATTGCTTCGGACAAAGAACAAAAGCGTCCTCGCAATGACATATCATTTTGCGTAAGGTGAGTTATGTATTACGAATGTTTCCGCCCCGCCAAATTTTGAAATCTTTCAAACTCGATCCGCCTAGAAATTCGCGGACGATAGAGTTGGCGGGGATGTGAGTCATATCCAACGGCAGGAACCATTCGAGGAAGGCGAGCAATCTGCGCGCTTCGATGAATTCGGGGGCGCGGTGCGGAACCTGACGCAGGAGCGGCTCGGCCAGTGGTTTCAGCGCGGCGAGTTCATACACCAGCGCGGAGTTGAACATCACATCCGCGTTTTCCTGATACGGGAAGATGTGTTTCTTCTCGCCGCTGCGAACAGATTCCCAGCGCGCGATTGTCTGCGTCGCCGAATATCCGCGCTCGCGCGCATCGCGCACAATTCGGCGGAAGAGGCGCGTATCAGTGGTCGAGACGCGGTTGTGACGATCAAGGTTGAGCTGCGTCAGGGCGGAGACATATATTCGAAACGCGGAAGTAGATAGGTGGTCGGGAATCAATCGCGGATTCATCCCGTGGATTCCTTCGAGGATGAGCGGCTGTCCGCTTTTGAGTTGGATAATATCCCCCGCTTCACTCATCCCGGTTCTGAAGTTATAACGCGGCAGCTGGACTTCTTTGCCATCCAAAAGTTTTTCAAGATCTTCGGCAAGCCGATTTAAATCCAGGGCTTCAAGCGCTTCGTAATCGGGTTTGCCATCTGCACCAAGCGGAGTTTTACCGCGCTCGACAAAATAATTATCGAGTTCAAGCGGAAATGGCGAAACGCCGCGCGCAAGCAATTGCACCGCGAGGCGGCGCGATGAAGTTGTCTTGCCCGAAGAGGAAGGACCCGCGATGAGAATAATGCGCGAATTATTTTGCGCGATCTGCTGCGCGATATCCGCGACATTTTGTTCGTGCAGGGCTTCGGAGACCAGCACGATTTCATCGGCGCGTCCATCTTCAATGGCGTCATTGAGCGCGCCGACATTATCAATATCAAGGCGGGTCAGCCAATCACCATATTGGCGGAATGTATTTAATAATTTTGGATAATCGCCCATCGGTTCAAGCTGCGTGGGCGAATGACGGCGCGGAAATTGCAGCGTGAATCCACCGCTGATGAGCTTGAGTCCAAACCAGCATAAGTATCCGGTGGATGGAACCATGTAACCGTGCAGATAGTCCATGCGCGCGTTGAGGATATAAAGTGTGAGGTAATCTTTTTGGCGGTGCGAAAATAAACGGACTTTATCGTCATAACCAAGATTCTTGAAATATTCGATGGCCTCTTGAATGGGAACTTGCTTGCGATCAAGCGGCTGATCCTCCGCCGCCAATTTTTGCATATGCGTTTTGAGCGTATTCAATTCATTTTGCGTAAGCGCACTGCGGCCTGTGACCTGGCAATAAAATCCGCCGGATGAAACGGAATGATCAATGGTCAATTTGGCGTCGGGAAAAATCTCGCCGAATGCGATCTCAAGCAGGAAGATAAGCGAGCGGCGGTAAATGCGCGAACCGTCAGCAGTATCCATTGTGACGGGTGTGCAATTCCCCTCGAGATCAACAGGATAGGTCAGCTCGTGAATTTCGTTGTTGATGATCGCGGCCACGATGGGTGCTTTGAAATCATCTTTTACCGCTTTCAAGAACTCCCCCACCTGTGCGCCGCGCGGACCTGAAAGCACACGCCCATCGGAGAGATGGAGTTCGACGGTCTTGCTGGGTTGAACAATATTTATTGTCATGAGGTTTAAGGTCGAAGGTTGAAGGTTGAAGGTCAAAGGTTGAAAGTCAAAGGTCAAATTGACTTTAGACTTTTGACTTTTGACAAAAACTTCTCTGGTTGATTCGCATATTCTTCCAGCGGGATTTCCCGATTAGTTAAAGCAAGTAACGTAGTTGTCAGTAATTCGTTCACAGGCGTGGGGATGTTATGCTTTTTGCCCGCTTCCACCACTGCGCCATGCAGATATTCCACTTCGCTTTTGCCGCGGCCTGAATATAGATCAATGTGGAAGGATGGCATTTTTGCGCCGCGTCCACTGCCTGCCGCGCGCGCGAGGAAAGGTTTTGAAAGCCAGAGCGGTAATTTCGTGGCAAATGCCAGTGCCATGACAGGTGTTCCGGGCAGGTCAACCACCTCAAATTTTTGCGCCGCCATCACCACGAGACATTCACTTAACATCTCGATCTCGATCTTATATAATTTTTTATCTGCAAATACTTCAGCAGCGGTCATATTGAGAATCGCAGAGGTGGGATTCCCAACGAGGTTGGTTAACATCTTAGACCATTTCATGCTGTGCGGTTTGGCATACAAACGACATTTGAGAAACGCATCATTGAATACCGCAACGAGTTTCTCCGAGAGCGGATGTCCCGCGGCAATGCCGACGCCGCGCAATTTTTCCAGCACAATGTCACCCGCGCCGCGCCGTCCAATGGCAGTGGTCACGGTTCCATAAATGACTTTATCTTTTCCAAGCGCCTCGGCAATGAATTGTTCATTTTGCACGCCATTTGAAAGACACAAGATCGGAGGCAGTTTATCAGCGAAGGGTTTCATGCCTTCCAATGCAACGGGCGTATCAAAGGATTTCAATGCAAAGAGCGCGACATCGAAGGGTCCAAATTTCAAGGCCTCTTCCAGCGAAGGCGCAATGACAAAAGCGCGCGATGCAATGACAAAGGCTTCTTTCGTCTTTCTTCTTTCATCCAATGTTAGATCAAGTCGAAGCCCGTGTTCGAGTAATTGCTCGACCATCTTTTGCTGTTCGACAAATACAACCTGATGTCCCGCAAGGATCAGTGAGCCGCCGAAATATGTCCCAATTGCGCCCGCGCCAAAGACGAGAATTTTTAAAGCGGAATTTTGATTATGCGGATAAGCCATTAATATCTCCAATTAACTTTTGTCTTTCCAATGTACGCGGTCATTGAGCCTGTCGATCACCCAGCGATGTTGGTGCGGAAAATAGGTCAGCTGCGCGAAGGATGTATTTTCAAAACGAAAACGCGTTCCGGCATTATTCGCCTGCGGCGCAACACCGATGACGGCGTGCATAAATTGATTTAACAATCCACCGTGTGAGACAACCAGATAGCGGGCGGGCGGGCGTCTTAGTAAAGTATGCAACGCCTGACCCGCGCGCAGGAATAATTCCCAATCGCCTTCGCCATCACCGCCGACGAAATCATACGGGGTGTAGAAGGGCTGCGGGGGAATCTTCTGACGCGCTTCGGTGGGAGTCAATCCCGCGAATTCACCGTTATCGCGTTCCAGCCATAAGGAATCAATTTCAACCTTCACGTTCAGCGCCTGCGCTACAATCCCCGCGGTTTCTTTCGCGCGCAATAACGGACTGCTGATAACCAAATCAAATTTTGTTTTTTCAGACTTCCAGCGATGCGCCAATGCGCGCGCCTGCAGACGCCCCGTATCATTAAGCGGATAATCCGATTGTCCCTGCCAGCGCGATTCGGCATTACCCACCGATTCGCCGTGACGCAACAACGTAATATAAAAAGGCTGCGGTCTATTTTCCATCATCGGGATGCCTCCCTTTTACAAGATATACCGGGCGGCGTTTCACTTCCTGAAAAATATAGCCGACATAAATACCGATAAAGCCAAGCAATGCCATCAACATTCCGCTCACAATCAGAATGACGAACATCAACGAGCTCCAGCCGGGCGCAAGATTGGAGGTTCGACCTGTCACCCAAAACGAAAGTACATAGATCATTTCCGCCGCCGCGAGACAAAATAAAAGCGCGCCAAAACTCAAGCCGATATATAAAGGCACAAGTGAGAATGAAAAGATCGCATCCATCGCAAGCCGGATCATTTTCCCCAGCGAATATTTTGAAACGCCGCTAATACGATCTGCAGGCTGATACGGAAGGATCACGGTTGAGAACCCGATCCAAGAAACCATGCCGCGCAAAAAGCGATGATATTCGGGCATGGATTTAAGCGCATCGACTGCGGAGCGGGTCAATGCCCGAAAATCTGCCGTGCCGGGTAAAATGCGCGTACCGCTAACCATGTTGATAAAACGATAGAAAAGAGTTGAAGTCCATTTTTTGAACGAAGCCGGCTGGGATTCATCCATACGCTGGGTCTGCACGACATCATAGCCCTGCAAGATCAGGTCGAGCATTTGCGGAATCATCTCCGGCGGATGCTGACCATCGCCGTCCATGCTGATCACCACGTCGCCTTGCGCCGCATCCATACCGGCGGTCAACGCAGCTTGATGACCAAAATTGCGCGAGAGCTGCAAAACGTGGATGCGCGCATCGGCATCCGCGAGGGCAAACAATTCCTTGACAGTATCATCCGACGAGCCGTCATCGACATAGTAGATCATAAAATCATGCGGCAGAGAATCCACAACAGCGCGAAGACGCGCGTGAGTCTGCCCGACCACACCCGATTCGTTATAAATTGGCAGCACAATGGCAACTTGCAGTTTTCGCTTTTTCATTAAAATTTAAACTCTGTGATTGCGTCAATAACCTGTTCCTGATCGTTACTTGTTAATGCATTATGAAAAGGCAGGCGCACCAATTGGTCGCTGATTTTTTCGGTAACGGGGCAATCGCCCGCTTGATAACCAAAACCCTGTCCCATGTCGGACAGGTGCAGCGGCAAATAATGGAACACGCTGTATATTCCGCGCTCGCGCAAATACAAAATAAAGCGCTGGCGTATTTCCAGATTTGGCATCAGCATGTAAAACATGTGATATGCCTGTTCATCTTCTTCGGGGATATACGGAAGTTGAACGCCATTCTTTTGCGCCCAATCTTTTAGCGCGGCATGATACATCTCCCAAATATTTTTGCGGTGGGATTGAATCTTCTCACGCTGTTCAAACTGCGCGTACAGATACGCGGCAAGCATATCAGATGGAAGATACGATGAACCGATATCAACCCACGTATATTTATCCACCTGTCCGCGGAAGAAGCGTGAGCGGTTCGTTCCTTTTTCGCGGATGATCTCTGCGCGCTCGGTTAACATCGGCTGATTGATCAGCAACGCGCCGCCTTCTCCGCACGAGAAATTCTTGGTCTCGTGGAAAGACTGTGTCGCCATCGCGCCAAATGTGCCGAGATATTTGCCTTTGTATTTTCCAAACAAACCGTGGGCGTTATCTTCCACAACCGCGATGTTGTGACGGTTGGCGATGTCCATGATTGAATCCATTTCGCAGCCTACCCCCGCATAATGCACGGGGACAATTGTCTTCGTGCGCGGCGTGATCGCGGCTTCGAGTTTGGATTCATCGAGGTTAAGTGTATCGGGGCGAACATCAAGGAAAACCGGTTTTGCTCCGCGCAAGACAAACGCGTTGACCGTCGAGACAAATGTAAAATCGGGGATGATGACTTCATCGCCGGATTTAATATCCAGCAAAATCGCGGACATCTCCAGTGCGTGCGTGCAGGAAGTGGTAAGCAGGGCTTTTTTTACGCCAAGCTGGCTTTCGAGAAATGCATGGCATTTTTTGGTAAACGCGCCATCACCTGAAATATGCGCATTACCAATTGCCTGCTGCATATATTCAAATTCATTGCCCACTGTAACCGGGCGATTAAAGTCTACGCGTATTTCAGGCATATCTATTTGCGAACCAGAATGGTGAAATCATATAGATTGTAATCGTGCAACAACGCCACATTGCGTGAAAAATTACGTTTGCAGTAATCGAAGAAAAAACACGGGTCGGCATAATATAAATCCGGACGCATTTTATCCGCATCGGAATATTTGGTGAGCATGTTAAACGCCATGCCTTTGGTTGAACGCGAATCCATCTGTTCCAAAGACTCTATAATGATTTGCGTCCATGCATCGAAGTCGGCGTCCAATTTCATATTGAAAGTGCCGCTGACAATGGCATAATCCAAAAGCGGAACTTCCTCGATGCTGTTCATAAATACACAGGCAGGGTTATCCGGATGCGACTTGCGTCCTTCGGCAATCATTGATTCGGCAATGTCGTAGCCTACGTAATGCAAGTCGTGTCCCAGCCCAAGCAGATAATCATACATGCCGCCATAACCACTTCCATAATCAAGCAGCGAATATTTGAGGCTCGGGTCAAGCACTTTGATGAGTTGAAGAAAACGCGCTTCCTGAGATTCAACCGAGTTGTAATCTACGCCGCGATGTGTCGCGCCGTGTTGTTCGAGTTTTTCTTTAAAGTAACTTTCAACCTTGGTCAGTTCAGATGGTTTGGACATTATGCGCTTCCTAAAGTAGAGGTAATGTAATCGATAGATGTATTCCCCGCTATAAACATCAAATCCAGTATCGTAACGTACGGGTCAAAGGGCGGATAGAGCTGGGAATAATTGGCGTAATTATATTCCATATATTCGAGTGTAATACCCGCTGCGCTGAACTTATGATCTTCAATATAATCACGCGCGGAAGGTCCGCTGACGTAATGGGTCGCACCGACATGATTGAGGATTTGAATCAATCGGTCGGTTTTCTGCCCGTCGATGCCTGCGATTTCGGAGGAACGCATAAATTGTGTGTGCGCAAAACCAAGTTTGCGGGTAATCTCAATGGTCAGCCAGACGGTGAAATCCGCGAGGGTTTCATCGCGGCGGGCGAAGACAGAATCCAACCAGGGGATGTAGTCCGCGAAGTGGGGAGTCTTGGTGTAGGCAAATGTCAGCGCTTTGAGGTGATTCTTCGCCCACGGTTTCGACCAGTCAATCTTCACATCCTTGATCGGAATTCCTTCAGTGACTCCTTTGCTGTGAACAGGAATCGTCAACCATTGTTTGCCTTGCGCGGTTTTGATCTGGTTGCGGTTGCGCCAGCCGTGCTTGTCGTATTGCACATCATCGTAAAAGATGAAAAGATCGGCGCGGCGAATTTGATCGAAATAACCGCGCCAGGGGATATAAGAGGGTTGCAGAATAACTACATTCATGGGCGGGACGTTTCGTGAATGATATAGGAGGGTCTATCCATGCTGCGATCAAAGATGCGCGCGAGGTATTCACCGAAGATTCCCATTGCGAACAACTGCGCGCCGCTAAACAATGAAATGATGGATGCGAGAAATGGAAAGCCCGGCAAGCTACCCAACGCAAAATAAACATACATCACATAAAAGAAAATCGACATTCCGAAAAGAGTCATGAAGAAACCGATCCAACTTGCGAGGCGCAAGGGCATGGTGCTGTAGCCCGTCAGGATGAGCAGTGCCGCTTTGACGAGTGACGAAAAACCATAGTTTGAGCGCTCTGCCAGGGCAATATCCACTTGCACAGATGTAAAGCGGTTTGTCCCCCAAGAAAGTAAAACATCCAAAATCACATTTGGGCTTTGAAAGTTTTCGAATGCAAAACGCAAATGAGATCGAAAGACTCGAAACGCGGAAATGTTCCGCACCGAAGAAACGCCCATAACACTGGATAAAATTGTTTTGATGTTGGCGGTGAACAGGTTTCGCAAAAATCCCTGCGGAAGTTTTTTGGGTGCGCCATAGACCACATCAAAACCTTCATTCAGTTTTTCAAGGAGAATGGGAATTTCTTCGGGCGGGTGCTGTAAATCCTGATCGAGAGTAGCGATTATTTCATATTGCGCAGCACGCACGCCGCATAGCGTAGCGTTATGCTGTCCGTAATTACGCATTAGGCGAATCCCATGCACCCACGGATATTTTTTCGCCATGCGGTCAATGACAGCCCAGCTATTGTCAGGGCTGCCATCGTTGACCAGGATCACTTCATATTGGTTTGCAAATTTGGGTAACGACTGCGCAAGGCGCTCAACCAAAGGCTCGACATACGTCTCGCCGCGATAAACGGGAACTACGATGGATAGATTCATACGGGACGCATTATACCCGCGCTACAACCTAACCCCGTGTTTATCTGCCAGCAGACTGAGTGCGCGCGCCGCCTCGGTATTTTTTTGCTCGCTGCTCCAGTTCAATGATTCGCCCAAAACATCGGCAAGTTCGGTGACTGCGTTTTTGGTCAAACGTCCGAGCATGGCGAGCATGGTGCGGCGTAATAATAAATCGTCAAGGTGAATAATTTTTTCGTGCTGCGCGAGGAACATGATCTCGCGGCGCGAATATTCGGGCAGCGATTTGAGCGGCGCGTCATCGGAGCGCTTGATAAACTCAGCAATCGATTCAACCCGCGAGCCGTAGCGTCCGTATAAAATTTGAAGACGCTCTTTGGGAAGTCCCGTCCACGCCGCGAATCTGTCTATCTGCTGTTTTTGTTGATCGGGGTTAGTGGAATATTCGCGCCCGCCGCCAATGGGGAGGTCTTGCGTATTTTTCTGACGAACCTTGCCGAGAAATGCCAGCGCTTTATCGGTGACCTGCTCAGAAAACGCGCGGAAGGAAGTCCACTTACCGCCGACGAGAGAATATACGGGGAAGTTGAGATGAGTCGCATCGCTGTCCAATATTTGGATATGATGGTCGCGGCTGTATTGTCCCGTTGTCTTTGCGCCGCTGCTGCCAAGCGGACGAACCCCAGCGAAACGGAAAACGACTTGCTCGCGCGTTACTTTGATGTCGGGGAAAACACGCGCGATCAAATTAATAAAGTAATCAACTTCTTCATCGGTGCAGCGCGCTTCATCGGGCTTTTCGATTTTGATGTCGGATGTGCCGAGCAGCACGCGGTCATACAGCGGGAGGAGCAATACGATGCGCCCGTCTTTGTTTTCGAAGAAAAATTCATTGCCGCCAATTGCCGCGCGCAGTTCGGGATTATCCACAACAACGTGCGAACCTTTTGTGCCGCCGCTATAACGCGTGGACAAGCCAAGATTTGAATTCGTAAAATCTATCCACGGACCCGCGGCATTGAGTACCAGTTTCGGGCGGACTTCAAATGTTTCATTCGTCAACTCATCGCGCAGGGTGATCGAATTCTTTTCGCCGCCCGTCATGCTGACGTAATTCAGTGCGCGTGCGTTGGGATTATCCGCTTCGGCATCCAGCAAAATTTCGAGGGCGAGTCTTTCAGGGTTGGCGATCAAGCCGTCGTAATAAACAGCAGTGTTGACTATTTCGGGATTGAGATGAGGCCAGCGAGTCAACGATTGAGTGCGCGAGATAAATTGATGCTTTGGCACAGCGCCCGTTTTGCCGGTGTAAGCGTCATACATCATCAAACCAACTTTGATGATGAACGCACCGCGCTCGGAAGGTTTTTCCAGCCAGCCTAAAAATTTAAGCGGCGCATTCAAAATTCCCGAAAAATATTTGAACATGGGAATCGTCGTCGGCAGCGGTCTGACAATATGCGGCGCGTTCCGGATCATGCGATTGCGCTCGCGCACGGCTTCGCGCACGAGACGAAACTCGCCGTTTTCCAAATATCGAATGCCGCCATGCGCCATGTGAGAGGATGCTGCGCTCGCGCCGGAGCAAAAATCCGCGCGGTCAACGAGTAAAACATCCACGTCATTTAATGCGAGATCGCGGAACGTACCGATGCCGTTAATTCCTGCGCCAACAATCAGCACAGAGACTTCGGGCTTATTTTTTATTTGAGATAGGATTTCTTGTCGATTCATTTTTTCTCTTTCAATGCTGTCACCCTGAGCGCCAGCGAAGGGTCTCTACGCCATCAAGAGATTCTTCACTCCGCTCAGAATGACATTATCACTCTGTCCAATCAAACGTGCGTGCAACGGCTTTCTTCCAACCCGAGTATAACTTCTTTCGTTTAGGCGCATTCATTTGCGAAGTCCATTCCTTATCGCGTCCCCAATTGGCGCGCAGCTCGTCGAGATTTTTCCAAAAGCCAACGGCGAGTCCCGCTGCGTATGCCGCGCCAAGTGCGGTCGTCTCGGCAACTTTGGGACGCACCACAGGCACGTTCAAAATATCGGCTTGGAACTGCATCAGCAATTCGTTGAAGACCATGCCGCCATCCACTTTCAACGCGCGGAGTTTTACGCCCGAATCTTTTTCCATCGCATCCAATACTTCACGGGTCTGATACGCTGTCGCTTCAAGTGCCGCCCGCGCAATGTGACCTTTGTTCACGTATCTGGTCATGCCCGCGATGACTCCGCGCGCATTATATTTCCAATAGGGCGCGTACAATCCCGAAAATGCCGGGACGAAATAAATGCCGCCGCTATCCTCGACCGTGTTCGCAAGCGATTCCACATCCGCTGATTTTTCAATTAATCCGAGATTATCACGCAGCCATTGAATCAGCGCCCCCGCAATCGCGATGGAACCTTCCAGCGCGTACACGGCTTTGTGATTTCCGATTTTGTATCCAAGCGTGGTGAGCAAGCCCGCCTTGCTTTGCACGGGTTTCTCGCCGGTATTCATCAACATAAAGCAGCCCGTGCCGTAGGTGTTCTTTGCCTCGCCCGCCTTGAAACAGGTCTGACCAAAAAGCGCGGCCTGCTGGTCGCCGAGATCGCCGGAGACAGGAATTCCTTGTAGAGACGGAACATGTTCCGTCTCTACAATTCCATAAATTTCAGAAGATGATTTTATTTCAGGCAGCATTGCGCGCGGAATGCCCATCACCTTGAGAATCTCATCATCCCAATCCAAAGTCTTGAGGTTCATCAGCAGCGTACGCGAGGCATTGGTCACATCGGTGACATGCGCGCCGGTTAAATTCCAAATGAGCCATGTGTCAATATTGCCAAATATCAACTCACCCTTTTTGGCTTTTTCCTTCGCGCCTTTTACGTTATCCAAAATCCATTTGATCTTTGGTCCTGAGAAATATGTTGCAAGCGGAAGTCCCGTCTTTTTGCGGAAACGATCCTGTCCGCCGTTTTTCGCCAATTTTGAAATGATCGCATCCGTCCGCATGTCCTGCCAGACGATGGCGTTATACACAGGCTTGCCCGTATTCTTATCCCATACTACCGTCGTCTCGCGCTGATTGGTGATTCCAATCGCCGCGATATCTTCGACTTGCAATTTTTGACCTTCGACCAATTTTCCCAACGCGCCTTTCATCACTTCCTGCGTCCGCTCCCAAATCTCCAGCGGATCGTGCTCGACCCAGCCGGGCTTGGGGAAAATTTGCTGGTGTTCCTTTTGGTCAGCAGCGACGACATTTCCGCTGTGATCGAAAATCATAAAGCGTGTGCTGGTTGTACCTTGATCGATTGCGGCGACATATTTTTTCATGATTCACCTCTTGGCTTAATTGTAAAACAAAAACAAAAAGACGGATGAATTCATCCGCCTTTTTGTCATGCTGAATATTTTTAATTTTCAGTAATATCCACAAAAGCAAGTTCTGGATTTTTTTCGGCATAATACTTGAGGAAAAATGGCGTACTGAACAGCGCCACCCAATCGTTACGCGAATCACGCGCGACGATCACCTCGCTGCGGTGGGGCAGATTTCCCATAGCGGCGTCTGTTCCCTTGATCCAGCGCATAAGCGTGTGGGGTAATCGCTCCAAATCGGTGGGCACGTTATATTCGGCTTTGAGTCGCGCTTGAACTACATCAAATTGCAGTTGACCTACGACAGCCAAAATCGGTTCGCGCTTAAAGGCATTCAAGTTGTAAAGCACCTGTACCGCGCCTTCACTTTCCAGTTGAAGCAGACCTTTCGCAAATTGTTTTTGCTTGCTTAGATCGGTATTGCGCAACAAGGCAAAATGTTCGGGCTGAAAACGCGGAAGGGAAGCAAAGCGGATCTGCGCCCCCGAGCAAAGCGAATCACCGATGGCAAAATCGCCGTTGTTCGGAATACCCAACACATCCCCGGCGAAAGCTTCATCCAAAATTTCGCGCTCGTTTGCAAAAGGTTTATACGGGCGCAGCAACTTTATGGTCTTTCCACTTTGCATGTGAACGAGGTCCATGCCGCGCTCAAAGCGGCCGGAACAGATGCGCAAAAACGCGACGCTGTCGCGGTGCTTGGGATTCATATTGGCTTGAATTTTAAAAATAAAGCCGGAGAAATCCGGCGCAGCCGGAGAAACGACACCCGCATCACTCAGGTATGGCTGCGGCGGCGGCGCGTATTTCACAAATGTATCAAGGAACAAACGCACGCCAAAATTGGTCACTGCGCTGCCAAAGAACACAGGCGTTTGTTTTTCTTTCAACACACTTTCGTGGTCAAAGACAACGCCGACTTCATCCAAAAGATGAACGCTTTCAACGAGTTCATTCGTGCGCGCCTGGGATAAAAGATTATTTTTTACAAGGTCATCCAAAGACATAAATGTTTCAGGAGCCATGCGCTCGTTACGCTCGGTGCGCTCGAATAAATAAACACCCTTTGCGGCACGATCATATACGCCACGGAAATTGGGGCCGTCTCCGATAGGCCAGTTCATTGGGATGGGTTCCATGCCCAACACTTTTTTGATCTCATCCAGCAAGTCAAGCGGGTCGCGGGCCGGGCGATCCATTTTGTTGATGAAGGTAAAAATCGGAATTCCGCGTTTGCGACAAACTTCAAAAAGTTTTAGCGTTTGCGGTTCAATTCCTTTGGCGGCATCCATGACCATCACGGCGCAATCCACAGCGGATAAAGTGCGATACGTATCCTCGGAAAAATCCTGATGTCCGGGCGTATCGAGCAAATTGATTACGTGACCCTGATACGGGAATTGAAGAATGGTTGAGGTGATCGAAATCCCGCGCTCGCGTTCCATCTCCATCCAGTCGGATGTGGTCGAGCGCTGATTTTTTCGCGCGCGCACATTCCCCGCCAATTCAATCGCGTTTCCGTAGAGGAGCAATTTTTCGGTCAGCGTGGTCTTGCCCGCATCGGGGTGCGAGATAATGGCAAACGTCCGCCGCGCGGCAATTGCCTCACTTAAATTAGTAGTTGAAATTTCATGCTGCATATTTTTCTCCGTAAAATTACAAAGGCTGTGAATTCTAGCATAAAAATACGGATTGACAAAAAATAATCCCCGTCGCATGGACGGGGACTACCGACTACTAAATTTTATTTCTTGGCTGTCTTGCTTTTACGCCTGCTCAGCAGACTCTTCATCGCCCTCGACTTCTTCTTCCATAACTTCATCTGTGCCGGTGAAAAATTTATATACAAGTACGGCAACCGTTGAACCGATCAACGGCCCGAACAAATAGATCACATAAGTGTATACGTTTGTAATGCTCGGCCCCGAAAAGATCGCAGGACCAAATGTGCGCGCCGGATTCAACGACCCGCCGGTGAAAGGTCCGCCAGCCAGAATCGAAATCGTCAATGTTAAACCGATTGCCAGACCCGCGAGTTGACCGCCTTTGCCACCGACCGCTGTCTGCAAAACCGTGTTAACCAGGAAGAAAGTTAAAATGGCTTCTATGACCATTGCCAATATGGGCGCCTTTTCTGTAAGCGCGCCAACCGTGGCGCCGGCATCAATGTTGCCGCCTAAAGAAGTCATAATTGTCCTGAGCAAAAGCGCGGCAAGGATTGCGCCCGCAAACTGGGCGATCCAATAGAATACAGCCTGCCCCCATTTCACAGTGCCATTCAGCGCGAGGCCAAAAGTCACCGCAGGGTTGACATGCGTACCGGAAATATGCCCGTAAGAATAAGCAAAAACCGCTAACGTTAAACCGTGCGCCAGAGCAACAGCCAGCAGCCCGATCTTCAAAGCCCCATCAAGAATGCCTGCGCTCGTGCCAATAAACACCAGCGCGAATGTGCCGATGAATTCGGCAAGAAATACTTTTGAGTTGAACATTTTCTCTCCAATTAAATGATTTGATAGCGAATATAACCCCTCGGGTCTTGATACGCTACGCTATGATTCCCAATTTTTTGCGCCCGCCATGAACGATTTCCCGCTCATGGATTTTTTGCCTGCGGGTTGAATCTCATCGAGAAGTAAAATCCCATCCGCAGATTGGATCGCGGGCTGCCCTTCGACCACCAATCTGCTGCCGATTTCCATATTTGATTCTCCACCCGAAACAGATGCGCGCAACACCTTGAGCGGATTCCCGTTCCACGTGAACCACGCGCCGGGCCAGGGATTCATCGCGCGTACGCGGCGTTCCAACTCCGCAGCGGAGTGTGTGAAGTCGAGGTGGCCGTCTTCCTTCTTGAGCATCGGCGCATAGGTCGCGCCTTCATCCGGCTGTGGAGTTGGTATCAGATTGCCGGATAAATAATCGGGCAGGGTTTCGAGGAGCAGATCAGCGCCGAGATGGGATAATATTTGCAGCGCCGAACCCGTTGTGTGGTCGGGAGTGAGGCGCAGGGTTTTCTTCATCAGCATGGGACCTGTATCGAGACCTACATCCATTTTCATAATCGTTACGCCGATTTCTGCATCGCCTGCAAGAATCGCGGCATTGATCGGCGCCGCGCCGCGCCAACGTGGAAGCAAAGAGGCGTGCACGTTGAGACATCCATAACGCGGCATGTCGAGCACATCTTTTTTTAAGATTTGCCCAAACGCGGCAACGATGATGAGATCGGGATTCCATGTATGAAGTTGCTGCATGGCTTCGGGCTGCTTAAGTTTTTCGGGCTGCATCACGGGGATGTTTAATTCGAGCGCAAGGGTTTTGACAGGCGGCGCTTTGAGCTCGCGGCCGCGACCCGAGGCGCGGTCGGGTTGTGTGACAACGCCGACGACCTCGTAATTTTGCGCAGCGGCAAGCGCGGAGAGTGTGGACAATGCAAAATCGGGCGAACCCATGAAGACGATTTTTATGGACATGTTTTAATTTTACCGCAGCAGAGTACCATTGGGCTAAATCCTTGTTGCGGATTGGCGCAATTGGTTGTAAAATAATGTAAATTCAAAACCAATTATTCGGAGGAATAAATTATGTCTCAAGAACCAATGTCTCCCAACATTACAGATGACGACAAGCTGTGGGCTATGCTCAGCTATCTTATCCCGCTCATTGCAGTGGTTGTCTTGTTTATGGAAGACAAAAAGAACCGTCCCTACATTAAGTTCAGCGCAGTACAGTCAATTGCAGTAACCGTGGTTATATCCATCATAGCAACGGTCACAGCTGGTTGCGGGTCTATTCTCATCTTTGCTCAATTGTATTGGGCATACCTTGCCTATCAGGGCCAGGATATTAAAATCCCAATGGTCACTGATTTCATTCACAATCAGGGCTGGGCGTAATCTCATCTCACGCAAAAAAGACTCGCGGCAAAACCGCGAGTCTTTTTTATTTAATATGATAGACTCGCCGCATAACAACAAAGGAGAATGTCATGAACGAACAAATGCCGCAAGTTCCGCCTGTGCCGCTTACACCTGAAGAAGAACGTCAGTGGGCAATGATCGCCCATCTGGGTGTGTTGTTAAATTTGGTTTCGGGATTTTTAGGCCCAATTGTTCCACTGGGTATATATATGATCTATAAGGATCGTTCGCGTTATGTTGCGTATCAATCCTTACAGGCGTTAATTTTCCAGCTGATCTGGTGGGTCGGCGGCGGCGTCATTGCAGGAATTGCATGGGCGATTACAGGCGTGTTAAGTGCGGTAATCATTGGCTTATTATGCATTCCCATTGCATGTGTTTTCAGCGCAATGCCTTTGGTGGCGTTGGGGTACGGTATTTACGGAGGCATCCAGACCAGTCAGGGACAGGATTTCAAATATTGGCTGGTCGGTGATTGGGTACGCAGCACGCTCACTGGATAATAGACGTTATCGGAAATTAGCCAGCAAAGATTAACTCTTCTACTTCAAGCCGTTTTCAATCCCGAAGGGATGGCAAGGTTATAGAAAACGGCGCAAATTCGCATCAAAT
>VFKN01000100.1 GCA_009885525.1 Anaerolineaceae bacterium
ATTTGATGCGAATTTGCACCGTTTTCTATAATCTTGCCATCCCTTCGGGATTGAAAACGGCTTGAAGTAGAAGATCTAATCTTTGCTGGCTAATTTCCAATAACGTCTATTATACAACACGAGAGCTTTCCAAAAACTTTGATCGAGTTGAGGTTGGGGGATGTGGCAGGGGATTTGTGGGGGTGAAGGAAAGGATAAAAAAGCAGCGAATTCTTTTGTGAGAATTCGCTGCTTTTTTATTTTCTTCGAGTTGAAAACTTCATGTCGAGACCCTAAAGGTTTTCTGTGCGATCAGTCGTCTTGATATGCAAGACTTCTTGTCAGACATGACGAAGGCCAACGAAAGAAACTTTTAGGGTTTTATGATTCGACCTGATTGATCTTCTACAAGTTGTTTAATTTTGTCAGGCGCAGGTATGATTTATCCCCCAATCGTTTTTGTGTGCACGCAAAGGTTGTCACTAACCTATGCTCTAGCCGCCGTCCTCGGCGGCGTTTTGTGAGGAAACCTTGCGCCGGGGACGGCGCAAGGAGCAACAGCAACCCTGCCTGGCCTGACATGTTTTGCGTGCACACTCGTTTTTACCTGTGGGAGCGCTGTGTCTCTACGGGTTATAATCTTAGGTGACTGTCACTTCCCTAAAGGAGTCTATTATGAAACTCGTAACCATCGCGCAAATGCGCGAGATCGAAAAAGAAGCAGACGCAAGCGGCTTGTCATACGCCGAGATGATGGAAAACGCAGGTCGCGGACTCGCTGAGATCGTGGATGAAATCGCATTCGACAATGACTGGAATGAAGTCCTCGGTCTTGTCGGTCCCGGCAACAATGGCGGCGACGCGCTCGTCGCGCTCACGCATCTCGCCGAAGCGGGCTGGCAGGCGCGCGCCTATATTCTCAACCGCGAGAAGAAGGACAAACTCGTTGCGCGTCTGCTCAAAGCGGGCGGCGAGGTCACCTTTGCCGAGAGCGATACAAAATTCTCCAAACTTGCCACGCTGTTTGAATCCGCGCACGTCTTGTTGGATGGTCTGCTCGGTACAGGCATCAAACTCCCGCTTAAGGGCGAAGTCGCTGAAGTGCTCGATCAATCCATGTTCATCATGTCCGCGCTCGAAGAGCCGCCATTCGTCGTCGCCGTGGATTGTCCCTCCGGCGTCGATTGCGATTCGGGCCAAGCCGCGCTCGAATGTCTGCCCGCCGATCTCACCGTCACCATGGCAGCCGTCAAGCAGGGATTGTTGAAACTGCCCGCCTTTGAATTTGTGGGCGATCTCGCCCTCGTTGATATCGAGCTCCCCGATGACCTCTCCCTCTTTTATGATCTACCCAGCGAAGTCGCGGATTCTTATCTCGTTTCGGGTTTATTGCCCGACCGAGATTTAGACTCCCACAAAGGGACTTTCGGCACAGCGCTCATCGCCGCCGGTTCATTGAACTATACCGGCGCGGCACTTCTCGCGGGCAGCGCCGCCTATCGCGTCGGTGCAGGTCTCGTCACGCTCGCCATCCCCGAACCGTTACACGCCGCGCTCGCCGGTCAAATCCCCGAAGCCACGTGGATTTTACTTCCGCATGAGTCAGGTTTTATTTCAGAAGATGCCGCAGCCACTTTATTAAACTATGTCCATCGCGCCTCCGCATTTTTACTGGGACCCGGACTCGGTTTTAATATTTCAACCAAAAAATTCGTCGAAGAAGTTATTTCCAAGATCAAGATTCCCACAGTCATAGACGCGGATGGTTTACGTCACCTTGAGCAAATCCCCGACTGGCATAAAAAATTAAATAAGATGGCAATCCTCACTCCGCATGTGGGTGAGATGGCAGTGCTGACGGGTTTATCTAAAAAAGAAATTCAAGCGAACAGAAATGAGATCGCCTGCAAATACGCCAGAGAATGGAGACACGTTGTTGTCCTCAAAGGCGCATTCACCGTCATCGCCGCGCCGGATGGCAAAATGACCGTCATCCCCGTAGCCACGTCCGCCCTTGCCCGCGCAGGCACAGGCGATGTGCTGGCTGGCTTGATCGTCGGTCTGCGCGCGCAAGGCCTCGACGCGTATGACGCCGCCATTGCAGGCGCATACATCCACGCGCAGGCAGGTCTGCTCGCCGCCGATGATCTCGGCTCGACAGCCTCCGTCATGGCTGGTGATGTGTTGGACGCGATTGCAGACATCATGAGCGAATTGGAATAGCAACAACGGTTGCAAGTTACAGGTTGAAGGTTTAAGGTTTAAGGTTCAACCTGTAACTTTTGACCTTCAACCTTTTTCTCATGCTATAATTTTCGTAGAGATAACCATGCCTGCGAAGAAAACGATTCGTAAAAAACCCAAATTCATTATCCCCCGCAAGAAGATCGCCGCCTTTTGTGAGCATTGGGGCGTAACAGAGTTCTCGTTATTCGGCTCCGTCCTGCGCGACGATTTTCGTCCCAAAAGCGATATAGACGTAATGCTGGTGATTAAACCTGATGCGCCTATCGGGCTGTTTGAGTTGATTGAAATGCAACTGGAATTTGAAAAATTATTCAAGCGGAAAGTTGACTTGGTAGAAAAAGAAGGTATTCGTAATCCGTATCGCAGGAAAGAGATATTAAGCACGGCAAAGGTCATTTATAATGAATAGCTCACCTTATAACTTACCTTACACAAAATTGTAATAACCCCGAAGGGGTGGAATTATTATAGATTGTAGATGGCATTTTTTTCAACCCCGAAGGGGTGTTATGCACTCACAAAATCTATACCATCCCTTCGGGATTAGAATTTATATTTACATCATTCTATAATCCTGTCATCCCTTTGGGATTGATTTTTGCGTAACTTCAATGAAGAAATAATTCATCTTGCATCTACTTCAAAACATTAAGAGTATCCATGACAACTTCATCAAATCACAAAGAGTTATTCCGCACCCCCACCACCAGGGATAAGCTAACGCTTTTCCAGTCCTTATACGATGCCCAAATGCTGGACGGCGATTTAAGTCTTGCATTGCTCAATCTCATTCATCGCGACCTGAGCGCCGACAAGGAAAATGACCGCTCCTTGTATAAGCACTATGCAGAGTATATCGAGGTATTGCGCTTTTATATGATTGATGTGCTTCAATTGGTTGTGGAGGGGTGGAGAAAACGATAAGAATAAAAGTCCATCAAATTGCTGATGGACTTTTTATTTATACTCAAAGTGTCATAAGATTTGGCTGGTCTCTTACAACTTCAAATTTATTCCTTTGCCAATGGCTAATCCCACCTTCAACTTGAATTACATTATGAAAACCGCGCCGCTTCAAAACGGAGATCGCAATCATCGAACGGTTGCCGCTGGCGCATTGAATGGCTAACGGCTTATCAGTGGGGAAGGGTAAATTTTCCAGCGCGATACGCCCGCCCTCAAAATGGATCGCGCCCGCGATATGCCCCGCGTCCCATTCGGATTGGCGGCGAACATCCACGACTGTGACTTCACTCAGCCGTTTGTGCAGTTCTTTGACGTTCATGCTTTGAATCGTCTCGACCGGATAATTGCGCGCCCACGCATCTATGCCGCCATCCAGATAACCGATCATATCATCATAGCCAATGCGAATAAGTTGCCGCGTCGCTTCATATCTCTGCTCGGCTGAATCACCGAGCAGGATGACTTTGCTCCCAAATGGAATCACCCAGCCTGCCCAAACAAGCAGCGGCGCTTCGAGCCTGATCCCATATGAGTTGGGAATATAGCCCGCGCTGAAGGGTTTCTGCTCGCGGATATCCAAAACCACCGCGCCGTCATCTATTAGCGATTTAACTTCCGCCGCGCTGAACGGTTTCAACACCGGCACGCCGCCGAGAATCTTCCCGCCGCGTTTGTTGATGGCGCGCATATATTTATAGTAGGTGGGATACAACGGCAGGCCGGTCAGCGCGCGCTTGATAAATTCCTCTTCGCTTTGCGGCTGCGCCAATGCATTGGTCATGCGTTCGCGCCCAATGGTAGTGACGCGGTCATTTGAGGCGGGCGCAATGCAGAACGAGCCCGCGCCATGCGTCGGAAAAACATCCACGGCATCGGGCAGCTTCAATAGTTTGTCGTGAATGGTGTGATAAAGATGACTCGCTAACGGAAGCGTGAGTTCTTCAGATAATAAATCTGTGCGTGCCGCGCCGCCCACAATCAATGCGCCGCCGCTGAATAATGCGCTGGGCGTTTTGCCATCCGCGCCGACGAGTAGAAATGAAATGTGTTCGGGGGTGTGCCCCGGCGTGGTCATCACGCGGATCTGGAACGCGCCTAAATCGATGACCGAATCTTCGGTGAGCGGATGATGCTCAAATTCCACGTGCGCTTCCGCGCTTGCGCCGATCAGCGCGCCGGTTTGATTGGCGATCTCGCGATTGCCGGAGACAAAATCCGCGTGCAGGTGCGTATCCAGTACATGTGTCAGTTGAATTCCGTTTTCGGCGGCAGCGGATAAATAACGATCCACGTCGCGCAGTGGGTCAATCAAGATTCCTTTTTTTGTTTCGTGCGACCCGATCAAATACGCAGAGTTACCGAGGCCTGTATCCACAAATGGTTTAATAAAATAAGGGATGTCCATTTGGAAATTATATCATCGGGCATTGGCTGTATAATCATATTCAGTACTTCACGAAAAGACTTCGTAGTTGCGACTTTAGTCGCTTTTTAGCCGAACGACTGAAGTCGTTACTACGTTTTCGTGATCTACTGATATTAGATAATAAAGGACAAGAGGAATGATTAATGAAAGTATCAGAAATCTTAGACACGCTTTCCTATGGACCTGCGCCCGAAGCCGCCAAGCCCGCACAGGATTGGCTTGCTGAGCATAACGGTAAATTTCGACTCTTCATCAACAATACGTGGCGCGAGCCATCCCCCAAAGAATATTTTGATTCTATAAATCCCGCGACCACGAAAAAAATCGCGGATATTGCGCAGGCTGGCAAAAAAGATGTGGATGACGCAGTCAAATCTGCGCGCGCGGCGTTTGCCTCGTGGAGTCAACTTTCTGGTCATGCGCGCGCGCGTTATTTATATGCGATTGCGCGGCAGATGCAGAAACATGCGCGCTTATTTGCAGTGCTGGAAACGCTCGACAACGGCAAGCCAATCCGCGAGACGCGCGATATTGACATCCCGCTGGTGGCGCGGCACTTTTATCATCACGCGGGCTGGGCGCAGATCATGTCCACCGAGCTGCGCGGATATGAATCCGTTGGCGTGGTCGGTCAAATCATCCCGTGGAATTTTCCGCTGCTGATGCTTTCGTGGAAGGTCGCACCTGCGCTCGCGATGGGCAACACGGTTGTGTTGAAGCCCGCGGAATTTACATCGCTCACCGCTTTGTTGTTCGCGGAAATTTGTCAAAATATTTTGCCGCCCGGCGTGCTCAACATTATCACCGGCGATGGCAAAGTTGGCGCAATGATCGTCGATCATCCCGACGTGGATAAAATCGCATTCACCGGCTCCACTGAGGTTGGGCGCATCATTCGCAAGGCGACGGCTGGCACACCCAAAAAATTATCGCTCGAACTCGGCGGCAAATCTCCGTTCATTGTTTTTGACGACGCGGATTTGGATTCCGCCGTCGAGGGCGTCGTGGACGCGATCTGGTTTAATCAGGGGCAAGTCTGCTGCGCGGGTTCGCGTCTGCTGGTGCAGGAAGGTATCGCGGAAAAAATGTACGGCAAATTAAAAGCGCGTATGGAAAAACTTCGCGTGGGCGATCCGTTCGATAAATGTGTCGACATCGGCGCAATCGTCGCGCTCGTGCAAATGGAACAGATTGACGCGCTCGTTCAAAAAGGAAAAGAAGAAGGCGCGGATTTGTGGCAGCCGAGTTGGTCTTGCCCCACCGAGGGATTTTTCTACCCGCCGACATTGTTCACCAACGTCGCACCTGCATCCACCATTGCACAGGATGAAATCTTCGGACCCGTGTTAGCAGCCATGACATTCCGCACGCCCGAAGAAGCGGTGAAACTTGCCAACAACACGCGCTTCGGACTCGCCGCGTCGGTCTGGAGCGAAGATATAAATCTCGCATTGGATATTGCCACGCAAATTAAAGCAGGCACGATCTGGATCAACTCCACAAATCTATTCGATGCCGCGTCGGGTTTTGGCGGATACAGAGATTCTGGTTTTGGAAGAGAAGGCGGTAAGGAAGGTTTGTTTGAATATGTAAAAAAGTCGAAAGTTGAAAGTCGAAAGTCGGATAGCCTCAAAGTCAAAAAGGTAAAAATAAAATCTAACAACCTGCGACCTTTGACCTTTGACCTTCGACCTAACATTGACCGCACCGCAAAATTATTTATCAACGGCAAACAAGCCCGCCCTGATAACGGATATTCGATTGAAGTGCATGATGCAAATGGAAACTTGATTGGCGAAGTGGGGCAGGGCAGTCGCAAGGATATTCGCAATGCGGTTGAAGCTGCGCGCGGCGTTGCGGATAAATGGTCAAAGTCCACAGGTCACAACCGCGCGCAGATTTTATATTATCTCGCTGAAAATCTCGCCGTCCGCAGTGATGAATTTGCAAAGCGCATCACCCAGCAAACCGGCACAGATATTGAATCCGCGGCTCGCGAAGTTGAGCAATCCATCGAGGCTTTGTTCACCGCCGCAGCGTGGGCGGATAAATATGATGGCGCCGTGCATAATACGCCGCTCCGCAATGTGACGCTGGCTGTGCCCGAGTCAATCGGTGTGATGGGCATCCTTTTGCCCGACGACAAACCTTTGCTGGCGTTATGTCAAATGGCTGGCTCCGCGCTGGCGATGGGAAATGTGTTGGTCGTTGTGCCTTCTCCGCTTGCGCCTTTCAGCGCCACTGATTTTTATCAGCTGCTGGAAACATCCGATGTTCCCGCTGGAACGTTCAACATCATCACCGGCGCGCGCGATGAACTCGCGAAGACTTTATCCGAACATGATGACGTGGATGTGGTTTGGTACGCGGGCGCGACTGAAGGACAGAAGGCTGTGCAATTCGCTTCCTCATATAACATGAAGCAAACCTGGGTCATGTCCGCGAATGGCGACCTGCCCGAAATGGATGAGATTTTACGTCACGCGACGCAGGTGAAAAATATCTGGGTTCCGTATGGGGGATGATAAATGAAAGCAGCTAAATCACATTTTCAAAAAGGAAAACAAACCATGAAACGCTTTCAACTTACTTCGCTTTTATTGATCGCTATTATCCTTCTGCTCACAGCTTGCGGAGCACCTGCGCAGTCAACTCAAACAGAGGAGCCGCAGCCTCCTGCCGCGACAGAGACACAGACTCCTGCCGCGCCGAGCGGCAAACTTGTATCCAGCAGCGGAATGGAGTTCGTCATTCCCATCGGCTTGGGCACTGACGCGAGCGGAACAATCGTTCCCGAAGTCGTTGACCAGGTGGGCGAATTCCCTGCCTATCTTGAATTCACTTTGCAGGGATATACCCCAACCACAGAATATTCCAAACCGCAGATCCGCGTGATTTCCGTCCAGGAACTTGCCAAAAATAATCAGGGACAGGATACTTTGCTGAAATTAAGGGCGCTTTTGGCGAACCCGGTCACAAACCCAAGTCCTGATGCCCAAACTATGCCGTCTTCAGATAAATTTGCAAACGTTGTGGCAGCCGCCAATTTGATGCCATTGTCGCTATCCGGCATAAGCGGTGTGCGCATGCTGGTCGGGTTTGGCGGAATGGCTGTGGCGCCAATGTCAAGCGATATGGTCATGTATCAATTCCAGGGACTGACCGCCGATGGACAATTCTACGTTGCGGTGCGGATGCCTTTGGCGGTTCCCTTCCTCTCGCCGGATGGTAAAGCGCCCGTGCCTGCGGATGGTGTTCAATTCAGCGCAGAGGCAATGTCTTCGCCAGGTGGTTACGAGGCGTATGTCAAACAAATTTCCGAACGCCTAGCTGCTGCCGAAGCCGCCAACACGCTCAGCCCTTCCATCGCTTTGATGGACGTGTTTGTTCAATCGCTTAAGATTAACAGCGCGGGTGTGATTTTACCCACGCCGCAGCCTGCATCGGCCGCAACAGAACTGCCCACCTTGATTCCGACCGTCACCGCTTGTATCGATAGCGCGAGTCTGGTCAGCGAAGATCCTCAGGATGGCGCGAAGTTCAAGGCGGGTGAGGTTTTCCGCAAGACCTGGAATTTGGTCAACACCGGCACATGTACCTGGGATGCCAACTACCAGCTGATTTTTGTCGAAGGCGAGCAGATGGCAAGCGCCGGGCAGATCAAGCCGCTGGCGGCCAACACCGTTGCGCCCGGCGGTCCCTTGGGCATTTGGATCGATATGGTAGCCCCGACCGTGCAGGGTGAACATGTTGGCAAGTGGAGTTGGAATGATGGCGCAGGAAAATCTGTCCCAATTTCCTTTTCAGGTGTTGTAAGTTCGGTGATTACTGTCAAGATAAAAACCAAACAATCTGAGGCTGCCAAAATTACAAATGTCGTCACCAGCATCGTTCAGGAACAGGGATCGGGCACAATCTGCACCGCCAAAACAACCTACTTTGTCTATGTGAATATCACCGCCGATGGCCCGACCACCGCAAAATATAGAATTGATCTGACCGATGCCAGTGGACAGGTTTCAAATGGAACATTCGACAGTGTCGGTTCGCCGGAAGCGAAGGGCTCATTGGTATTCGATGCCGCAGGGACGCTACCCGTCAACCTGCGTGTCATTGGACCTTATAGTTACGCGGATGCCGTCACTGTTAGAGCGTACGTGAACGATCAGAGCTGGCCCGCCGTTACGGTCTCGTGTAAGTAATAACCCTTGCGTGATGAAATACATCGCTGAACGCGGATTTTTTATCAGCGTTCAGCGATGTTCAATTTATGTCTCCCCAGTCTTCGCCGCCCGCGCACTGCCAACTGCGCTGAGAGTCACGCCGCCGAGTACAACCAGTCCACCGATCAACGCGAAGGCCCCCATGCTTTCGCCGAGGAACAGAAATACCCAAACTGGATTCAAGACGGGTTCAAGCGTGCCGACCAAATTCGCCTCCAATGCGGGGATGTGTTTGATGGCTTTGGTAAAAAACACGAAGGCAATTCCGATCTGAAATATACCGAGATAGGCAATGATTGACCAATTGGTAATTGTCCATGTTTCCTGCAACACGAATGGAAATCCAAGTATGGCGGTGACAAGACTGGCAATCAAAATGCTTTCCGCAGGCGCTCCATCTTTTTGAGCGCGGAAAGCAACCACCATCACAGCAGATGTCACACCGCTCAAAACAGCCAGGATGTTTCCATACAAACCGTTCGTGCTCAGTTTATCCCCGAAGAATAGGATAAGTCCCACAAAAATAACGAACATGGAAATCCAGTCCGTTCGGGATGGCTTTTCGCGCAGGAACCAGAACGCGAGCAGCACGATATAAATGGGCGCGGTATATTGCAGGAAGATCGCGTTGGCGGCAGTAGTCAACTTCGTGGATGTGATGAACAGGAATTGAGTTAAGACGGAAGCCGCTGCTGCCAGCAACTGCCAACGATTGAATCTGGTGGGGAGGCGGCGCAGGTAAACGACAAAGACGAGGCTGGCGAATAAACTGCGTGCGGCCAGAATTGCAAGCGGCTGCCAGTTCATCATCTTTATTAATACTCCGCTGGTACTCCATAAAATAGCGGCAAGCATAAGAAAAAGAATCGCCTTACGGCGCTCCGAAAGAGAATCCATTTATGTCCTCATAAGGTTTTAGGATTGAAATTTGTTTGATATCAAAAAATCGTAGAAGTGATAATTAAAGCAAACTTTACTTTAACAACTTCACTTCAGCATACGGACTTGAATCCCCAAAAAGTTTTGAGGGTATATCATTCAATGTCATTTCAAAAAAATCGAGCAGATATGAATTCACGATCACGATCACGCGCTTGCCATTCAGCGGACCTTTCAACCCCAACTGCGGCGCGATGGGGGAGAGCAAAGGCAGGTCACTGAAATCATAATGCTTTGTGCCGGTGATTTCGATTACGCCAAAATTATCGGAGGCGTTAGGGATAAACTGATGAAAAAATTTGTTGTTGATACTTTCTGTATCATCCACCCAAAATTGACTGAACATAAAAAATGAAGGCTGTGAAACTCCGCTTGCGAGCACTTCCTCCGAAACGGGGCGCATGAACGGATCCATGCCGAGCACGGCTTTGCAGCGCGCATCCGTCGCGCAGAATTGGATGGCTGCCCCGCCGCCGGTGGAATGTCCGTACACACCGATGCGTGAAAAATCCACATGCGGGTTGAAGAAAGCGCCCGTCTCGCTTGTCACATCTTCGAGTTGATTCAAAATAAACGCCAGATCGCCCACCCACTGATCCACCAAGATGCGCGCGGTCACTTCATAATTTGGGGCATTGTCATCCTCTGGCAGCGCATTCGGGTTATAAGGCGCAATGCTTCCATCGCGGAAAACAGTGACGACTGCCCCATATGTATGCTGCGGCGCGACGACAATATATCCGCGGCTGGCAAGTTCAAGCGCCTGCCCGGTGTTCTGCGCGTTGAATCCCTGCCAGCCGTGAGAGAATAAAATCATAGGGAAAGGTTTTTCCACGTTTGCGATCTGTGCATTTTTATAAGCGGGAATATTTACCAACACAAGATGGTCGAGAAAATAAGACGGCATCTTAATAAACTTCGCGATCGCAGGCGCATAGATTTTCGCATTCGACATCCACGGCGCTTTTACATCTGTAGATTTGATCTCCGCAGGATACCAGACCTGGATCATAAACCTGCGCGCTTCATTCTTCCCCGAATACAGTTCCTGGCGCGCAGAGTCCTGCATCTCGTATATTGCCGTCCCGACCTGATATTTTCCGCTTGGCGCGGGAATCTTCGGGACAGGTAACAGCGTGGGCAGCGCCACCGCAGCCGCGAGCAGGAGAACAGTCGCGTATGCGATGGCGGGATGAATATCGAATTTAAATAAAATCAACGCGGAGAGGATCACAGTCAGCGCGTAAAGCGGAATCATCTGCCAGCGATAGCCTTCTATAAAAAGATGAATGCAGACGAACAGTAGCGCAAGCGTAGGCATAAGTTGAATAGCCAGCCGGCGCGGTCTTAACCAAACAAGATGTAATGCCAGCAGAACCGGAATTAAAATTTCAAATATACGCATGAAGTTATCCTTTAAATTTTTTTACGGCAGGAGGACTCCATCTCCAAAATCAAATTGTAAACCGGTGCCTTTCATCTTTTCTGCGAATAATGCGTCCAGTTGCGCGCTTTGTTCCGCGCTGAAATGATTTTTCCAATCGCCGATATCGCCTTTGCGGAAATGACTCGGCACGTCTGCGCGCTGGGGAATCCAGTTAAAATTCGTGGTCGGCGTGGAGGTCATTGATTTGAATCCGCTCAGCGTCACGACGGTGGCGATCAATTCAGGGGTGGCAGAAATATCCAAAAAGGAGGCGATCTGCGCGACGCTGCCCGCGTGGTCGTTTTTCATATCTTCATATTTCAAAAACAAAATATTTTTGTCATGTTGACTTGCTTCCCACCACGGCAGGATGTGATCGAAATAATCGCCGCAATGCACATCGCCTTTCAGGAAAAGTTGAAAGTGTTCTTCCCATGTACCCATGTAGCCGCCCTTGCTTTGGTCGTGAAAAAAAAGCGAGATGGCCACGTCTTTGGGATTGCGCGCGACATAAACAATTTTTGCGGTTGTATTATCGCGGCGCGGCATGAGCGGATGGGGCAGATGACTCGTGAACAGGCGGCGTCCTTTGATGGTTTTCAGAAATTCGAGCATGCCGTTTGGGCGATGCGGCAAAGTCTCCAGCCACGGAACTGCATCTGTTAAGCGCTGCTCGCCCTGCTCTCCATTGTTGACCAGTAAATGTACCATTTGCTCCGTCCAGGTTGTGCCGGAGCGCGGAAAGGTGGTGACAAAAACATCATCATCTTTTACGATGAATTCCTTTTCGATCAAATCCATGTCGGCTTGCGAAATAAAAATGGGGAATTTGATTTGCCCGCCTTTTCCATCGTTCACTAAATTGAATGCCTGTTCTGTCATTAGGTATGCTCCTCTAAAATATTTATGGGTAAATACTGCGCCTATTATAAATGGATAAAGATGCATTCTACTTCTTGACAAAACTAATTTGATTAGTTAGAATACTAATATAATTAGTAAATAGGAGAGAACATGACGACTCAATATTTCAAACATAAAAACGGACAGATCGCCTACGATGTTGAAGGCGAAGGTCAATTGGTGATCTGTGTGCCCTCACTCGGCGATGTTAGGAGCGAATACCGTTTCCTGCGCCCATTGTTGGTTGGTGCTGGCTATCGTGTGGCTGTGATGGATGTGCGCGGACATGGCGAAACCAGCATCGAATGGGATGACTTCTCAGTTGCGGCCATCGGTGCGGATATTCTCGCATTGACCCGCGAATTGAAATCCGACTCGGCGATTGTGATCGGCACCTCGATGGGCGGCGGCGCGGCGATCTGGGCGGCAGCGGAAGCGCCCGAGGTGGTGCGCGGAATCGTTATGGTGAATCCTTTCGTGGATGGAGATGGAAGCGGCTTGCTCAATTTCATCTTTTCCGTTGCATTTGCTCGTCCGTGGGGACCATTTATGTGGCTGAAGTATTACGCGAGTTTGTATCCGACCCGCAAGCCAGCAGACTTCGTGGAATATTCCACTGCGCTGTATGCGAATCTTAAAGAACGCGGACGATTGGAAGCGACGTTGAAGATGATCTATAATTCAAAACGGTCTTCAGGCGAGCGCATGTCCAAAGTGAATCAGCCCGCGCTGGTTTTGATGGGCAGCAAAGACCCCGATTTTAAAAACCCAGAAACCGAAGCAAAACGCATCGCGGATGCGGTGCGTGGTAAATATGCTATGATCGAAAACGCGGGCCATTATCCGCAGGCCGAAATGCCCGAAGTGACCGCGCCGTTGATGATCTCATTTATGGACTCGTTGAAGAAAGGTTAAATTATGGCTCGCAAAATACGTGTACGTTTCGATAAAAATGCGGTGCTGCAAGCCGCAGTGGAACTGGTCAATGCGGAGGGGATGCAGTCGCTCACGCTCAGCCGTTTGGCGCAAGAACTGGGCATTCAGACGCCATCACTGTATAACCACGTGGATGGGTTGCCTGGTTTGCAAAAAGACCTGGCCGTGCTAAACGCTAAAATGCTTGCGGATCGTTTAAGTGAAGCTGCCATCGGTAGAAGCGGGGTTGATCTTTTTATGCAGGCGACGCAAGCTTATCGTGATTATGTGAAGGAATATCCCGGCTTGTATATGTCCACGCTGCGTTCGTCGGGGGCGCTGCCTGTAATGGATGAAGACCTGCAGCGCGAAGAAGAGCGTGCCCTAAAGATCGGTAAAGCGCTGATGGCTTCACTCGGTTTACAGGGTGATGATGCCATTCACGGCTTGCGCGCTTTCCGCAGTACGGTGCATGGTTTTGTTTCACTGGAAGCCGCGGGCGGATTTGGTCTTCCGCAAGACTGTGACGAAAGTTTTCATAGACTTGTCGATGCTTTGATATCTGGGTTACAGCGTTAATCTAATGCTGGTCGGTTTCTGGGTTGCAAAAAACGGGCTTACGAAATTCAAAAATTTCGTAAGCCCGTTTCTATTTAAGCGTGGAAGGCAGTCACACAATTAATTTGGATGTATTAGCATGACAGGGATATGTGAGTAGTGGATAACCCTATCCGCGACACTGCCGAGCAGCCAGCGCTGTACACCGGTGCGGCCATGCGTGGACATCGCGATCACATCCGCGTGAGTCTCATCGGCGACATCCAGAATCGTATCGGGGACAAATCCGTCGCGCGTGATTCCCGAAACCCGAACGCCTTCCTTCCGCAGTTTTGCGACTTCCATTTCGGTATACTCCCTGGCTTCTTCTTCGAGCTCTTTGATGATGTTCTCACCAAGAGCCGGGTTGTGAACAAAAACGCCTTCGTTAGGTGTCACCGCTACCCGCAAAATAATGATCTCCGCGCCTTCGGATTTTGCGAGCGCCTGCGCGTGAGGCAATACTGCCTCGGCAAGTGGGGAGCCATCGAGGGGAACGAGGATTTTCTTATACATGTCAATCTCCTTATGCTTGTGAAAAGACATAAACGGAATTGTTTATGAATTCTTTCACAATCACTATATCATATTAGAGATTGGTTTTCAAGATGGTTTTTCTACTTGCGCTTTACATCTAAAATTGCAATTTTTGTTGAATGATTAAACGGCGCGGGGTCGGTGATCGGCCTATTGACGGCATTGCCAATAAAATCATCAGGGACGGGGATCAACTCTCTTATTTTTAAATAACCGTCTTTGCATAATTCTTCCAGCGTTTGCATGTATTCCTGTCCGCTGACGAAGAGTGCGTTGTTGATTGCGATCAATATGCCGCCGTCATTGATCAGCGGGCGGACTTTATTAATAACGCGCGCGCTTTCATTCATCTGGTCAACTTTGCCTTTGGGGGTTGTTGAAAAAAACGGCGGATCGATGATGACGCAGTCGAAGAATTTCTTCTCGCGCTTCATGTTGCCGACCTGCTCGAAGAAATCACGCGGAATGAAATCTCCCTTTCGAATGGGGATGCCGTTCAGCGAGTACGATTGTTGGGCGAGATTAAGGAAATTGCGATTCACGTCAACCTGTACCACGCGGCTGGCTCCACCTTTGAGGGCAGCGACTCCCAAACTGCCGGTGTAGGCAAAAGTATTGAGCACAGTTTTGCCTCTCAGGTTTTCGATGATCCACTTTCGCAGGTTGCGTGTGTCGAGATAAAAACTCGCGTCGCGGTTCATCATCAGGTCGATGGAATACCAGACGCCGTGTTCTTTTATCTTCGTGTCCGGTTTTTCACCGAAGATCAATTCACCGCGTTTTGACTCTGGCGTTTCGCCGCTTCGCGTTTTGATAACTCCGGCTTGCAGCCAATCCAGTGCGGATTGAAGATAGCGCGCGGCTTCGAGGATTTCTTCGCGATTCTGTGCGGGGTCATCCGCGTAGTTGTGGATCAGCAGCGTGCGCGCGTAAATATCCACCACGAGATTCGGCTCGCCCTCATAGAATCCATTGAAGAGGCGGAAGGCTTCTTCGTGTGCGGAGTCAAATTGGTGGGCGTGTGATGCGAGGGCTTTTTCGAGCAGATGGGAAATGGGTTGTGTTGTCATGTTATTTTTTGAATGTTTTTGGGGTTGAATATAGAAATTTGTTTGGTGTTGAGAATGGCTTGCGCATCTTGATTTAGCTCGACCCAGTAAAAATTGCGATGCTCAGAATATGGGTCAATCTTGAAGACGATACCTTCGTACCAGTCGCTGCGTTCGCCGAACTTTGCATCCAGAAAAATTTTTACGCGGTCGCCGATTTTGATCTCACTCATGGCTTGATAGCTCGCGTGGCAATGTAACTTGGGTGAAACTTCGCCAGCGGAGAATCGGTCATGGCGTCTTCGTACATATCAATGATGTGAAAGCCCGCGGCGCATTGCCCGCCAAGCAGGTCGGTGAGTGAGTGACCGAACTCCAGCGGAAATCCTTTTTCAAGATATTTTTCAAATGCTGCTTTGTCCAAATTTTCGACATCCGAATATGGGATGGAATTTTTAACTTCCAAAACTCCCGCGTCCATTTTTTCGAAATCAAAAATATAGTGGATGGGATTCATTGAGCCGGTCATGAAAATTCCACCGTGACGTAGCACGCGATAAACTTCTTTCCACACGATGCGCACATCTTTCATAAAAACCGTTGAGCATGGATTGAACACGACATCAAAGGATTCGTCCGCGAAGATGCTCAAATCTGCAGCATCGCCTTCCACGAGTTTGATGTTTAATCCTTCGCGTTCTGCGACGAGGCGATCCTGTTCCAATTGACGCGGTGAGTTGTCGAAGACAGTCACATTTGCGCCTGCTGCCGCAAGCACAGGGCCTTGCTGTCCGCCTCCGCTGGCAAGACAGAGAATATCCGCGCCTTTCAGCGGGGGGAACCATGCAAGCGGGACGGGCACATTCTCGGTGAGCAGAATCCCGAAATCCCCATTGCGCGCGCGGGCAATGACTTCGCGGTTGACGGGCTGCGTCCAACGGCTTTCGCCGCCGTCCACTTCACGGTTCCAGGCTTCGCGGTTGTAGCTGCGGATGTTGATGTCGCGCATGTGGTTTATTTATTGGCTTCGGCGATGATATCGCCTACATCTTTGGCGTGCACTTCTTCGTGAGGTCCGAAGATATCAATCATGTTTACCAGGCTGCCTGCTTCTCCCCATGGCAAGATAAATGTTTCGGTAATATTTTCTTCGGGCATGGCGCGGATCAGGTCAAGCAGGACGCTGCGTGTTGTGATATATTCGCGATAGATGCGGTCATAGTCGAGTCCTTCGCGGGTGGAGACTGTTTCTGCGTTGTAAACATCCATGCCGCGGGCGGCGGGTGTGTGCGGGGTTTCTCCGGCGACAACTGCTCGGATGTATCCGATTGTTGCGTCGTCCCAACCGGAGATGTGGGCGATGATCTCGCGCACTGTCCAGAGCGGGTAGATCTTGCGATTCCGGTCAATTTCATCCAGATGTGCGAGCATTTGCGCGCGAGATGCTTCAAGGCGATTAATCAGAGTTTCATTTAACGTCACGATTTTTTACTCCATTTTATTTTGGGGCTGCAAGACGTGAATATACCACAATTGTTCAATGGTATAATTTTCGCCCGTATGAGTATAGAAACGAATTCCAACAAAACAAAAGTCTGTCCTACGTGTGGAACGCGCCTGAGCGAGAATGCGGCGCGCTGCCTGGTGTGTGGCACTGAATTTAATGCGCGTCCCGAGCTGAAGGTTGCCAGGAAGGCGGAAAGATCAGTGCAGGCAAGTCGTATGCCCGTGGTTACGTTGAGTTTGCCCGCAGCGGTGGGTGTGCTTGCGGTGGTGATCATCATCGCTGCAACCATTGCTTTCTTCTCAAGCCGTGCGGGCATCCCACAGGAGGCTCTTAACCCGGAGCAAACGGAAACGCCTACGCAGACGCCTACGGCCACGCTGCCTCCAACGCAGACGTTGATCCCAACGGATATTCCCACAGCCACGCTCGTTCCGCCTTTTGATTACACGGTTGGCGCAGGCGAGTATTGCGGAACAATCGCTTTTAATTTTGGCGTTTCGGTGCAAAGCATCATTATTGCCAATAACCTGCCATCCAATTGTCCCATCAGTCAGGGACAGAAAATCAAGGTTCCGTATCCTACGCCCACTATCCCGCCGCCGCCAACAAGTACTCCGCCCGTAGCGGACCAGACCAAGATTGCATGTGAAACGGTTCCGATCACGGTGCAGGATGGCGATACGCTTTCGAGCATTGCCGCGAACTATGCGGTTTCGGCCGCTGCGATCAAGGAATGGAATGGATTAACCACCGATAACGTTTTCATCGGCTCGAATATTTTCGTCCCCTTGTGTATGCGTGCCGCAACTCCGGGTCCGACTCCCACCGCTACGATCCCGCCGCCGTATCCTGCTCCGAACCTGTTGTTGCCTGCCGACGGCGCTGCCTTTACGCTGGCTAACGATGTGGTGACCTTGCAATGGGCGTCGGTAGGCGTGCTGCGCGATGCCGAAGCGTATCAAATTACAATGGAAGATGTGACCTCCGATCAGACCCGCCGCCTGACAGATTATGTGACCGATACAAAATATATTGTTCCCACATCGTATCGCCCCAAGGATAATGTCGCGCATGTGTTACGCTGGTGGATTACTCCTGTGCGTCAGAGCGGTACCGACGATCAGGGACAGCCCGTTTGGGTTGCCTCAGGCGCGGTCAGTGATAAGCGCGTCTTTACTTGGGTAGGTATTGCTGTGGAAGGTACGCCCAATCCGTAGTTATCTATAACTCCAAAAAGACGGTCACGGAAGTGACCGTCTTTTTTATTTCCGACTCTCCGGTTTCTGGCGGGGTTCTTAAAGACCGCGGGTACACCAAATACGATGTTCCGAAGCATTGTTCTTACAATCCCTTTACAAGTGAATGCTTTTATATCCACGTGCGAACGAAATGTTATCTTTTGCAGTAAGATATAAGAAACTGATGAAGGAGGTTTGCAATGAAGAAGAAAATTAAGTTCATAGGATGGGTGCTCATACTGACTTTATTAACGAGTTTTGCCTTACCCATGGAGCGGGGATATGCGGCAGATTCGGTGGTCATACTCTTACCTGCATCATTCTCCACACAAAAAGGAAGCGCATCAGGGAATGTTGTTAATATGTACGTGCGTGATGGAGCCAGTATATTTTTCTCGACGCCTTCATCCATCTATCGTGGAATTCATACATTCTATTTACAGAAGGATGTAGACGCGCAAACGATCACCTCTTTGCAGATAAAAGTTAAAGTCAAATTAACCACCCCAGCCATACAGAGATGGCAATGGAGATTATATGATTGGCAGGCCCGCAGCTGGATAAAAGCGGGGGATACAGTTAGTGTTCAAACCAGTACGTGGAAGTCATTAATCTTTTCCATATCAAATTCGCCCGCTCGCTTTGTGGGAACGGATGGCGCAATCCGCATGTCGTTTGCCTCCACAAATAGTACCGGCAATGCGCGCATAGACTATGAATCCATCACAGTTACGTATAACCCACTCGGCACTGGAACTTGCGGAGAGACGACCAATTCGAATTTCGAATCACAGGTATTAACTCTTATCAATCAACAACGCGCAAATGCCGGCGTCCCCGCTCTTAAAAGAGATACACGCCTTGATACCGCTTCGCGATTACACAGCGCGGATATGGCTTGCAACGACTATTTCGCTCACAACAGTCTGGATGGTAGAACTCCATGGGATCGTATGCATGCACAAGGATATACCTACCACATGGCAGCAGAGAATATCGCCGCAGGATACTCCACGCCAGCTGCTGTGGTGACTGGCTGGATGAACAGCCCAGGACATCGAGATAACATCTTGAACAGCGGCTTGACCCAAATTGGTATTGGGCATGTTTATTACGCAGGCTCAACATACGGTCATTATTGGACTACAGATTTTGGGACCCCTTAAAAATCATTGCGAGGTTAAGAGATCTATTTCTTGAAGATTGCGATGACTCCAAACATGGCGATGATCGACCCGGAGATGCGGTTGATCATCGCCATGTGATTCATGGTCAGACGATCGCGCATCAACCCGACGCCGAAACTGAGCGTCAGCCACCAGGCTGCGGAGCCCACGAATACACCAGCCACCAACATAAGCGGCGAGCTGGTTTTGCCGATGAACATTGTCCCTGCAAAGATCGCCGCAAATGATAGGATGGTCATTGGGTTGGTGATGGTCAGGAAAAATGTGGAAAGATATGCGCTGAAAAGTCCGCTTTGAGTTGCCTGTGCCGCGTGGTCTGCGGGTTTCTCCAAAAATGTTTTTATACCGAGATACAGAAGAAAGTATCCGCCGATCAATCGCAGCCAAAAGGCATTATCAAACAACAGGTTTGTAACCACAGTCAAACCATACGCCGCAATTGCGCCATACAGCATATCCGCGCTGGCTGCACCCAAGCCTGATAAAAAGCCGGTGAGTTTTCCATATGAAAGTGTGCGGCGGATGCACAACACGCCGATTGGGCCGACAGGTGCGGCGATTGAAATGCCTATTAAGAGTCCACGCAGAAAGATAGCCAAATTTTCACTCATGTTTATTTTATCTGCATGAAAAACGGAAACTGTCCAAATCCCGCTTTTTTTGCAATGCATTGAAATTCATCCCGTTTGCCTGTGAGCAGAATTTTTCCGGCGCTAATTCATATTCGATCACAAAAACAGGTTTGCCTGCTTGAGTGAATGGCAGGAGCAGGTCGCACTTGCCATTAGAAAAACATTCCTCATTTAGCGCCCAATCAAAATAGGATATCAGGTCGGGGATTTGTTCGAGGTCGTTTTTTAATCCAATGGAAAGCCCGCGCTCATGGGCGAGTGTGGCGATTGAAATGTTGTATGCCAGTTGATCGTTATAAGAAAGCGGAAACCCCGTATCGCGTGTGTATCCATCTATGTTGTCGGGGTCTACGCCGTCGCATTTATTTTGCGCGGCAATATCGAGGCGGGCAGTCATGATCGGTTTGAGCACCTCAATTTGGCGGATGTCCAGCCACGTTTTCCCGTTCCAGCCAACTATTTTTTTGCCGAGAATACTTGGTAGAAAATTCTTTGCGTCGGGTCGCCAATCTTCAAAAGAGCCTGCGCTGAAATGGCATATTACAAAGATACCGCGCTCATGAAGTTGGGCGATAACCACTGCGTCTGTTTCAAACAGGTTGAGGTTATAGATGTCCACTTTGAGGGTGTAATCCATTTCGCTGGCGTATTGGATTTGCCAGGTTGCATTTAAGGGTGGGAGGTGGTTTGCAGCGGCTCGCTTTGTCGCTTCAATTTTAGCAATGGATGTGGGCGTGTTGATCATAGACATGCCCGCCGGCAACCCTATGACTTCCGGTGGCACAGACGCGCATGCGCTGGTTGCGATCATGATAACGAATAAAAGTCCCGCGATCTTTTTCATCCGCGGATTGTATCAAATAAATGCGTATAAGAGAATCAAAAAGGGGACGCCCGAGAAAGGCGTCCCCTTTTTTTATTGCAGGACTTGAGTGTCTTCTTTACGCTTGAACCATGTTGTCCATTCGCGGTTTTCCCAAACGACGAGAATGGGCGCCGCGTTGAAAATGGATGAATATGTTCCGCTGAAAATACCCACCAGCAGGATAAGCACAAAATGTCGGGTGCTGTCGCCGCCGAACAATACCAGCGATAACAATGTGAGCATAACGGTTAACTGTGTATTGATGGAACGATCCAGTGTTTGAACGATGGAGTGATTGACCATTGTTTCGTACTCAACGCGGCGCAGAACATTTGAATTCTCGCGCACACGGTCAAATACCACGATGGTGTCATGCACTGAAAAGCCGATCACAGTCAGCAGCGCAGTCAGGAAGAGCGCGTCTGCTTCCCAGCCGAGGAAGTAGCCAAGAATGGCTTCTGTCCCAAGCACAACAAGCACGTCGTGCAGCATCGCGAAGATGGCGGCTGCGCCGTAACGATAGGCGTGTTTAACGCTGCTAAATGCCCACCAGATATAAAGCAGGATTGCGCCGGCAGCCAAAAGGATTGCAATGCCCGCTGCGCGTGTTACTTCCGCGCCAACAGAGGGGCTGACGGATGTAAAGTTTAACACAATCGTTTTTGAACCAAAGCGTTTTTCCATTTCCGCAATCATTTTGCCTTTGGTCTCATCACTCATCGCTTTTGAGCGGATCGCAAAGGCATCTTCGTCTAACGGTTGGATGACTGGTTCGGCGATGGCTTCGTCTTTGGTTGAAAATTCCTTGTACAGTTTGCTGATTTCTTCAATCGCGGGACGCTTGCCTTCAAATTGAACTTCGAGTAATGAACCGCCGCGGAAATCAATTCCAAGAAGGAGAGGTCCTGTTTTGGTATTTGCCCAGTTCAACCCCATAAAGATCAGTCCGGGGATGATGACAAGCAGGGAAATTAGAAAGTAAACGTAACGATTTTTGATAATATTCATTGCGCGCTCCTAAAGACCAAACCAGCGCGGGTGGTCGGCGAGTTTGATACCATCAAGTACGGTATGTAAAAACGTGCGTGTAACAATGATGGCAGTAAATAAGCTAAGAAACACACCCAGAGCCAGCGTGACAGAGAAGCCTTTCACGATACTGGCACCAAATGTATTACCGAGAAAGAACAGAATTAAGCAGGTGATCAGCGTGGAGGTATTTGAGTCGCGGATCGAAGGCCAGGCGCGGCTCCAAGCGAGGTCAATTGCCTGACGCAGATTTCTTCCAGAGCGTAATTCTTCTTTGAGGCGCTCAAAGATGAGTACGTTTGCATCCACTGCCATACCTACGCTGAGAATAAATCCGGCAATGCCGGGCAGGGTCAATACAACGGGGATCATTTTGAACAACATCAGACTGAAAATCGCATAGCAGATCAACGCGAGGTCAGCAATGACGCCGGGCAGTCTGTAATAGAGACCCATGAACAAAATGGTGACGCTTAAACCGATGATACCCGCCAATATGCTTTTGCGGAGACTTTCCTCGCCGAGGGTTGGTCCGACGGTGCGGCTTTCCACAACTTTGATTGGAATGGGCAGCGCGCCTGAGCGCAACTGCACAGCGAGTGTTTGCGCGGTGTCTTGGGTAAAGTTCCCAGAGATTTGCCCGGATCCATCGGTGATGGGGTTTTGAATAACCGGCGTGGAAACCACTTGTTTGTCGAGCACGATCGCAAGGTACTGCTGTTGGTGCGATGTGGTGTATTCGCTAAACACGATGGTAGCGTCGGGCTTTAATTCAAAGGAGATCAAATATTCGCCCGCTGAGCTTCTGCCGACTGCTGCGGTCTTTAATCCGGTACCAGCCATCACTGTGTGGTAGATGATTTCGCCGGTTTCAGTAGTGGCCGGGGAATTCGCGACGCCGAAATCAGTTTTGACCGTTGTTCCAACGGCGGCAGGCGTGGTTCCCATATCCACAAATTCCAGCAAGGCAGTTTGCTTCAAAGCAGTCACAACCTCTTCAGGATTTGTAACGCCTGGAAATTCAGCCACGATACGACGGTCACCCGCCGTTTGCATAAGAACTTCGCTGACACCGAGGGCATTTGCGCGATTTTGCAGGATATTTTTTGCATTTTGCATATCTTCTGCTGCAACGGGAGAATCCGCGGGGACATCGGCTTCAAGCAAAGCTTGAAGCCCGCCTCGTAAGTCGAGACCGAGCTGGATATCTATATTGCGATCCACGAGATATTGTGAATCATTAAGTGGGTTGGGTATTTTTATATATTTGCTGAAATCCACCCATAATGAAAAGGCGATCAGCAGGATAATTATAACCAACCAGGTGTTTTTGTTACGCATATTTTTTTCACACTCCATCCAAAAAAATGCCAGCCTGTTGCAGCTGGCGCGGACGCCATTATACTCCCATTAAAAGATTTACGGGTATATCCATTTTTGGAATAATGGGGTCAAATCACAGGCGCAGTATTCTTCGGCTTTTGCTTTTAATATTTCGGTGGTGGCAATATTCCATGCGTTGCTTTGGGTGTAATCTCGCATAAAGAGATTAAAAGTATCCAAGCCCACTTCATTACGAAGCGCTTCAAAGAATAGTGCGCCGCGCCCGTAAATAATGGCGCTGTATTCCGTATTTGTATAACTGCTGACAGGCATGCCAACAGGAATTTCCGCATCGTTGATCGAATCCCAGCGGCTTTGCAGGTCGCTGCGGAATATATCGCCGCCGGTTTCGCCGTACATGTCTGTGAAGTATTGCAGGGTGACGAATTGCGTTAGCGATTCATCCAGCCACGGGTCATCCAATTGATCGTTGCCGACGAGGTTGTAAAACCATTGATGCCCCACTTCATGCGCGATGACGGCTTCCAAAAACATGTTGTTTGGTGTGATGCTTTGTCTTGAGATCGCGATCATGCCCGGATATTCCACGCCGCCCGCGTCGGTGGGTGTGGAGACGAAATCCAATTCGCGGTATGGATAAGGTGCGTATCTTTTGTTAAAGATTTTAATTGCATTTGCGGCAACATTCAGCGCATATTTTGCGCCATCCAGCTGCGATGGGCGTGCGTAGAATCTTAATGTAACCCCGCTCACCTTTTTTGTGACGACAGAATAATCGGGACTCGCAGCCAAATAAAAATCGCGCGCAGGGCCTGATGCGTATGTGACTCGCTGCCTGTTTCCGCTTTCTTCACTGTTGATCTTATGCCCTGAGCCGACCAACACAACGCGTTTGGGCGCTTCAACTGTAACGGTGTAGAAGGACATATCTGCGTATGTTATATCGCCGTATTGCACTGGAATCTCGGCGTTCCAACCTTCATCATCGTAAACCGCGATCATGGGATATGCGTGCGCAAGAGTTAATACGTTATCGTAATTGGTTTGTATGCTGTAATGTGACCCGATTGTTTGTGCGACAGTGACATCGAAATCCATGCTAATGGTGATGCTCTCTTGCGGCTGCAGGGCTTTTTTTAATTGAAGTGTGAGTAAGCTGTTGCTTAATGAATAAAAGTGTTCCACAGGTTCTTCATTAACGGTGACGTTATCCACCGACATTTCGCCTTCAAGGATATTTGGGAATAGCCGTAAATTAATCTCTTGTAAATTGACATCTTCTGCGTTGGTGTATATGACCGTTTCATGTCCTGTGACGTGAGATAGATCGTCTGCGATAACAAAATTGATCGAATATAAACTTGCGTAAGGCAATGCGTTGATGAGTATGGGTTGGTATTTAAGCGCAAGGTTATCTTTGTGAATGGAACGGTCTACGGGAGAAAGAGTGGGTAGAGTCCAATACGGGGTGAGGTCAATTGTGGCGGTTGGTGTGGCGTTGGGGGTGGATGTCGCGTGGCGTGGTGGAACGATTGGCGCGGGCGACTCTATCGTAGGTGGAATTTCTTCGGGTGTGGCGGTGGGGGGATCCGCCTGACGCGTGGATTCTATCTGCGGGGTAATGAGCAGACACGAGATGGAGAAAAAAAGCGCGGCGATCAATAAGGAGTGAGTCTTCTTCATGGGGTTAACTCAACTTGCTGCCTTTATTTTTCAATCTACTTTCAACTAATTTTTCACACTTGCTAATTCACGCTCGCCCCCGAGCCTTTCTCCAAAGGGAAAGGGCGAGGGTGTGTGGTTCTCTACATTAATTCTCTACCTTCAAGAGGTATATCACACCCAGCAGAATAAACAAGCTTATCAAACTATATACTATGATTTTACTCGTAGATGACTGCTGCATGACTCCGCTTATTTCAACTGAATCAATATAGGCGTAGTCGGCTTTGTCTGCATTGTTTTGTGAGATACGCAATTTGAAGGCTGGGCGGTCTCTCGTTATATTTACAAGCGAACTGTTTACCACGCTGATCATTTCCTGATTACTGTCACCGCTGGTGAGTTGCACCTCGTTACCGTCTATGGTTACATTAGTGCTTTCCACTGATGCAATACCCGCGAGATATGTTTTGTTGTTTTTGAGGATGCAATGATCCGCACGGTGGCAGATGATGCCAAGTCCGTTGGCGGAGTTTTGTATCTGAAAGCCCAAAATCTGGATGTATTTTTTTTCGTTGATTGTAAATCCGCCCTCGAATTTTGTAGACATAGTGATGCCGCTTAAATCCAGAATTGCAGTCTCGTCAGGATAGGATGAAAATGTGATGTAGTTATCCGCTGCGCCTGAATTTTGAACAACCACTTTTTCGGCATATAGACCGTTGCGTACATAAACAGTATCCCCGGCTACCACAATGTCCGCTGCTTTTTGTATTGACCGGAATGGCTGCTCAAGTGTGCCGGAGTTGGAATCATTCCCTATCGTAGATACGTAATAATCATTCTCCGCCGCGCGGACAGGTTGCGCGATTAATAATGAGCTAAGTATAAGCAGCCCAGATAATGTAAATGCGAATAGTTTTTTCATAAATCCTTTGGAATATTTTTGTTATTTGGAGTGATTGGAGACCGCACAAAATGCATTGACGATTGTCTGCGTGAGTTTAACATGAAAAGAGTTTGCTGGGCATATTATCCCTGTCTCTTGCTATCTTTGGCTGCGGCAGATGTGGAATTTAAGTAGCCCAATGCGCGCGCGAGAACTTCTTCCTGATTTAGCGCATCAGTGTCAATGACCAGGTGGGCGTGTTCAAACGCGTGCGAGAGTCGCCGTTGTTGTTCTTCGTGATCCGCGCGGACCCAATTTAACTTTCGGCGCACGGTGGAATTTTCAAACGAGCATTGTAAAAAAATCAAGATGTCGGGGTTTGTGATGTGCTGCCACATGTATTTGACATAGGAATGTTCCTGCGCAATGTGACGGCAGCGGTAGCCGTGTTGTTCCAGCCCCGCGATCAACGTGGATTTGCCTGAACCGCATGGGCCGACAATGCCGATCAATAATTGCTTATCAGCGCTTTGAGTGGAACCCGGCGAAGTTGAAGATTCATTCATTGTCGTGCATGAAGCGGTGCAGTTCGTTCGGTCCGCCAAGCACCGCGAGTGTATAACCTGCCTTGATGGGGCTGTCATGAGATGGATGCATTTCAGATTGGTGATCGTAGCGGATGAGGACAACGCTAAGGTGATAATGGTCTTCAACATAGCCGACTGTTTTTCCCGCGATCTCTGCATCTGCTGAAACGGTGATCCGCGCGAGACTGAGCAATTGTCCTTCAACTGAGATCGGGTTGGTAACATCCACGCCAGAGGCGGCAGCGGCGAAAACAGGCGCAGCCATTTCGGTGGCGCTTAATGCGACGAAACCAAATTGATCCTGCAGCGCGTGCGCGAAATCTTCATCAAAGATACGGATGACGACTTTGATGTTCGGATTCATGCTGCGCGCTTTAAGCGCGATCTGTAGATTCATCGAATCGTTTTGGCTGGCGAGGATAATAGTGCGCGCATCTTTGATGTTTGCGGCTTCGAGCGCGGCGGGACGCACTGCGTCGTCGTGAATCACAGGGATGTTAAGTTCGCGCGCGGCTGAGACCGTATCCGCATTGGCATTGAATTCGATGACCGCGATCTGTTCGCCGATTTCGTGAAGTTTAAGCGCGACGCGATAGCCGAGATGTCCCAGCCCGACAAGGATGACGTGTTTATTGAGTGTGGATGCAACTGCCATTTCCCATTCCTTGCTGCGCGAGCGGCGGTTGAAAAGCAGGCTTCCAAAATCCGCCAATCCCTGCGCAAGCATAACGATGCCGATCAACGGCATGACGAAGTGAAATAATTGTAAAACGACGTGCTGTGGAAAATCACGATTGGGTGGTTGTAAAAATGTAAGTGTTAAAACGGTGTAAATGGATTCCGCCAGACTATTGATCGGTTCATTTACGAAATTTGAAAGATAGTGATAAAGTATCCCGCCGCCCAGTATGGCAGTGGAGAACCATAAAATCGCTGTGCGGAATTCGCCAAGCAGAATGGTTGTATCGCGGATGGATGCGCGCAAATGCTGCCAGCGATGTTTCCTTGTGCGTATGTTACGTTTATGTTTAGCCATTGATCGGGAGTCTAACGGTCATTCTTCTAACGTTATCGCCGGTGCGTTCTGAAACTTTTACGATCAACACGCTGACATCATCTACGGGGCGATTATCATCGAGACTGACCGCGTGCGCGAGCAGGGAATCCGCGAGCTGCTGCGGTGTCGGGTCCTGGTCTTCCATGATCGAGCGGATTGCTTCGCCGACGTTCATCGGCTGCCCGCGTCTTTCTCCTGCGTGGCTGATCCCGTCGCTAAAGATGACGATGGTGAGTCCCAACTCAATTCCCAGCTCGGTGATCACGGGGCGCACATTGCGTGATGTGCCCAGTGAAATGCTTTCTTCGTTGTGCGAGTCGATTTTCTCGCCGCGGCAAATGAACATGGGCGCGGGATTGTTACGCGTCAACACGATGGTCTTGCTGTGCATATCCACTGAAGCAATGTTCAACGTACAAGTGACCTTGCCGGATTTTTCCGCAAACAGCGCATCGGATGCGGCGCGCGCGGCAGCGCCGTCGCGGACACCCTCGGCGAGCAAGCCGATCACCTTGCGCACGACCAGCTGCGAAACAGCTTTCGCGCCGCGTCCCGAGGTCTGACCATCCGCCAGCACGACAGAGAGTCCGCCGGTGGGGCGCTCGATCACCTCAAGTGTATCTCCGCTCTCGGAGACCGCGTATTTATTAACTTTGGCAACAGCGATTTGAATTTCCATTTAAAATTGATTTTACTATGCCTTTGAATTGTGTGCACGCAAAACATGTCAGGCCGGGGTTGCTCTCTGCGCCGTCCCCGGCGCAGGGTTTCCTCGCAAACCGCCGCGAGGACGGCGGCTGGAGCATGGGTTAATGACAACCTTTGCGTGCACACTTTGAATTTTACGCTGTTAAAAGTAATACTGGCCGTGATACAATTTGTTATTAGCATCTCAAGCGAATATCTTGAAATCTGGTGTTGTTGTATTTTACAAAAAGGAGTTGACTATGAAAAATCAGAATATATTGCGCCTTTTTTATTTTTTGTCCATTCTTTTGTCTGTTAGCCTGGCTTGCAAGGTTTTTACCCCTTCGGTAACTCAGCCGCCAACTGACAACCCGCCTGTCGCGGATACGCCAAGCGGCGATGCCTCTCCCACCAGCCCTACTGAACCGCCTGTAATTGAACTTACCGTTGCGCCAACTGAAGCCCCCGTCCAAACCTCCGAACAATACTTTACTGAGGAATTTGAAGGCAATCTTGGCAACTGGACCTACTTTATTAGCAAGAACGATAAAGACGCTAACACTAACGGGGTTGAACCTGTTAGTGATAATGGCTATCTTGTACTAGACCTCACTAAATATTTAAATGTTTATGTTATGTATGACCCGCATACATATACCAATGTTCGGTTGGATGCGCGTGTGGATAATCGCGGCACAAACAATAATAATATTAATCTTATTTGTCGCTACTCTGAAGAAGGTTGGTATGAGGTGGCTATTGCAAATAATGGCTTATATTGGTTATATGCCTATGATGGTGTCAAGGGTACTTATGTTAGATTGGCTAATGGCGGATCTAATAAGATCAAAGCAGGTAAGGAAGTGAATGAATATACGTTCATTTGTAATGAACGTAATTTGATCATTGAAATTAATGGTTTTGAAACTAAAACATATACCGATAATCAATATGTTTTTCGCGATGGTAAAGTCGGTATTGGCGCTTCATCTTTTAAAGATATGCCAGTTAAAGTTGAATTTGACTGGGTCAAAATTAGCCAGCCGTAAGAACTTTGGCGATATGTATCTCTCAAAAACGCGGCATCGTTCATAAGACGCCGCGTTTTTATTTTAACTTGACGCATCCGCCTCATGCCGATATAATCCGCCCGCTTCGATAAAACTCAATTCAGACGGGCTTCCGCCCGTCTGATGTATGTAAAGGAGAAAGTACAAATGACCCCACACCCCAAGCGCAAACATTCCAAGGGACGCCGCGATCGTCGCCGCGCACATGATGCGTTGACAGCGGTGAACACCGTTGCATGTTCCAACTGCGGTTCCATGCGCCTTCCGCACACTGTTTGCTCGAAATGCGGCTTTTATAACGGACGCGAAGTAATTCAAGTCAAAAAAGAAAAGAAAGCCAGCGAGTAAACTCAACGGGTCGTGAATATCACGACCCGTTTGTGTTTAATGATGCAACGGTCTCGGAACTTTAACGAGACCGTTTTATTTTACGTAAATTTATTAGCTGCCCGTGCTGTCGCTGCTAATGCAAGGTGGAATGGTTTGTGGCGTATTTGAACCAAACAAATTGGAAAACCAGGAGGCAACTTTCAGCATGGTCACGTTGATTTTGCCTTCAATGTATTGACTATACTCAGCATTGCTAAATGGGCGGCTTACTATATCGCAAGTGTGTTGATACCAATGGCTTTTATCCAGATCCCACTGAATTATTTGCCCGTCCTGGCTGGATGAGATCAGCGCCGTATCTGATAAAAAGATTACGTTCTCAACAGCGGTCTTGTGCCCAACCAAAGGGGTGCCGATGTTCCAGGGTTTGCAGGTGTCCTTATCCCAGTTTTCAGAACAGCGCTGCGCGTCTAATTGCCAGAGCAGAACAGTGTTGTTGTCTGTGGCACTTGCAAGCCAATCTCCGCTTGGGCGGAACGCAACTGACTCCATGCTCTCGTTCAATCCAAGCACTTGGGCGCCATGTTCCTTTTTAACTACGTTCCAGATCAAAAGCGTTTTGTCGTCGCTGGTTGAGGCGAGAATCTGAGGGTATTTCGGATCGTACGCTAAAAGGTTTACAGCGGCTGTATGTCCTTTGAGAAAACCTGACGCGGGAATTTTCGTGGGGTTTGCGAGGTCCCAGATCGAGATATCAAGTTGGAACCCAGCCACCAGAAGTTGAGTCCCGTCAAGGTTGAAGTCCAATGTGTAAACGCTATCATCATGTTTAAGAGAATCGCCCACCTGCTTATGTGTTGCGGTATCCCAGAGTTTTGCTGTTTTATCAAAACCAGCAGACGCAAGCCAGCGGTCGTCGGGACTGAAAGCCACCGCCCAGATCTCTGCGTCGTGGGCGTTTTCGATATGCCATGCCTCCTTGCCGGTTTCCACGTTCCAAACTCGAATTGCGTTATCGTATCCTGAAGATGCGAGCCACTTGTTGTCGTAACTGTATGCGAGCGCCAGGACGCCGCCTTTATGTATTAATGTTGTTGATTTGCTCAACGCGCCGCCATTGACATTCCAACTGCGGATATTACCTGCCGTATCTCCGGCTGAAAAATGTTTGCCGTCTGGAGAAGCTGCCAGTGCCCAAACATCTCCGTCCATCTTGTCAATTGGAGTTCCGATCTGATTAAGTTGATCGGTCTTCCAAAGAATGACCGTTTTATCTGAGCTGCCTGTTGCCAGCCATTTACCGTTCGGGCTGTATGCCGCTGCCCAAATGGAGTTGGAGTGCCCGGCAAGCGTATCCACGCGCTTGAGTTCCCAGATGCTTGTGTGAATCACTTCCCAAAGACGCACAGTGTTATCCCAGCTGACAGATGCGACCTGTCCGGTTTTAGGATTAAACGCCACGCTGGATACCAAATTGATATGCCCACCCTCATTGCTTTCAGCGGAACGCGCAAGATTCTCGCCTGTGTGCGCATCCCAAAGCCAAACGCTGTGATCGGAACTGCCAGAGATCAACAGCGTTCCATCTGCGTTGAATGCGACCCCGCGTATATCTGTAGTTGCGTAATCATAGGTGCCGACTCCGCATCCCGCTCCATTGGTTGGGTCAAGATAACTGCAAGCATGAATTTTTTGCTTGCCTGTTTTGAGATCCCATGCAGTGACGTAGCCGTCATCACTGCCCACTACCAGCGTGTCGTTTGCAGGCGAAATTGCCAGGCTTAATATTCTTGATCCGTCTTTTTCTGTTGGAATTTGAAGAGTAAGCGCTGACTCCTGTTTACCGTTTGAACTATCCCAAAATGTGACTTGGTTGTCGGCAATGGCGGCAATATACTCATGTCCTTTCACTTGCGTGAATGCCAGTCCGCGCACTTTTATGTTTACGGGCCACTCATGTATCGGAGCGCAGCAATGCTGTGGATCCCATACAAAAATCTTGCTCTCATCTCCAGCGGCGACAAATTTCTTTCCATCCTGGCTGAATGCCACCGCCAACATGCGCTGTGTGCCGCCGATGAATTTTTGGTTGGGTCTTGGCTTTACAGTCGAACTCATATCCCAAAGGAAAACCTGCCCTACATCGTTTGCGGCATTTCCGGTGGATGCCAGCCAGTGCCCGTCCGGGCTGAAAGCCACATCGCGAACATCACTTTCGTGCGCGCGCAGGAAGGTTCCCAGCTTTGGCATGCTGTTCATACTGGTCACCAAACTCCCAAGCAGGGCAGGGTCTGATTCTCCCAGCGAATCCCCAATGTAATTTGCCTCAAGACTTAACAACAAAGATAGATCAGGTTGTGTATCCACGTAGTTGCTCGACTGCGCCGCCAGTTGACTCGCAAGCGCCTGCTGGCTTTGACGCAGCGCCTGTACTCCGGCAACCACGGCTGCGAATGCCAACGCAATCGAAACAACCAGCGCCACGCTGACGCCGATCAATGTGTTGCGTTGACGTTTTACGGCATCCTTGCGGCTGGCGAAAACATATTCACTTTGTAATGGGGTTGGGCTGGGTTGTTTGTTTTCAGAAGCCTTTGAGAGCCACAGTTCCGCTTCCTGTAATTCGCTGCCTCTTAAAAGATAGCTGTGATCCTGCGCTTTTGTATTCCATTCATTTGCGCGCTTCAAGAGGATTGTGTGCTGCGCAACCCAATCGAGATCGGTATTGATCGCTGCGAGTAGTTTTTTCATCGCATCGTCAAAATTATCGGTCTCGCGGAAAAATATCCAATTTAAGGATGCCAGTTCGGGCGGTGTCCCTCTCGGGTCAACATTTTGGCAGATAATGGGAAACAGGCGTTTGTTGTACTCGGCTGCAATCTGTAATTCTTTTGCGCACTCGTTCGATAGCAGCCAATCAGGGCTGAGGATGAAGATAACCGAATTCGAATCCTCAACGCCTTTCCTGATTTCATCCTCCCATTTTGAAGATGGCGGAATATTATTCCAATCCACCCATATCTTGTCGGCGGGATATCCATTTTCACTCAACGCCTTGGTAAAATTTTGCGCAAACGTCAGGTTACGACGGCAGTAGGAAATAAAGATTTCATTCATTGAGAGCCTCCTTGATTTTATTTGTCATGATATTGCAACGATATTTTACCGTAAGTGTGTGAGGTTGACCGTAAAAAGATAACAATAAAAGGTGATTGACTTGACAATTTTGACAGGCGTGACCATTAAGGTTTACTTGTGTTTTAACAAAATTAAACAGGTAAACTATGCCCCGATACACAAATTTTTTCGCAGTGATATAACCATTACAAGGAGACACGATGAAATTTAATCTACAAACTACCGCCCTTATTTTTCCGGGTCAAGGCTCGCAAGTCGTTGGCATGGGCAAAGACCTTGCAGCGCAACACCCCATTGCGAAACAAACTTTTGAAGAGGCCGATGCGATTCTCGGATTTTCCCTTTCCCAATTAATGATGGAAGGCGCAGCGGATGAACTCAACGACACGGAAAATACCCAGCCCGCATTATTCCTGCACTCGATAGCTTCCTACCGCGTATTCGCGCATCTTTATCCAGACGCGAAGTTGGTTGCGCTTGCCGGTCACTCGTTGGGCGAATTATCCGCGCTCGCCGCTGCGCAAGTCATCTCTTTTGAAGATGGCCTGCGTCTCGTGCGCAAGCGCGGAGAGTTGATGAAGCACGCCGGTCAACTCGCACCCGGCGGCATGGCTGCCATCCTCGGCATGGATATTCCCACGCTGGATAAAGTCTGCGCCGAAGCGAGTACACCCGATGAAATTGTGCAAGTCGCGAATGATAATTGCCCCGGTCAGGTTGTGATCTCAGGCGCGAAAGCCGCCGTCGAAAGAGCAATGGCGGGTGCAAAAGCCGCGGGCGCAAAACGCGCTTTGCCGTTGGCTGTATCCATCGCCGCGCATTCCACTTTGATGGCGCCGATTCAAGCGGAGTGGAATCAAACCGTCGGCTCTGCGAATTTTTCCGCGCCGCAGATTCCAGTGGTGGGCAATGTTCACGCGTTGCCGTTGAGCGATGAAAATTCCGCGCGCGCTGATATCATCGCCCAAATGCAATCGCGCGTGCGCTGGACAGAATCCGTGCAGTATATGGTCTCGCAAGGCATCAATACTTTTGTCGAAGTCGGCACAGGCTCGGTGCTTGGCGGACTCATCAAACGTATTGCCAGCGATGTTACGACCTATACCTTAGGCAACCCTCAAGATTTTTCTGCGTTGGAATAACACTGTTATTGGATAAAAAATGAAAAGACATCTTACTCTTATCTTCCTGGCTTGTGCCCTGCTTGCTGCCTGTGAACCTTTGGATTCTTCGCAACCCGTCACACAGATTCCATTTTTTGCAAGCGAGACTCCTGCGCCGTTTATTGTCCCGGTTACCGATACACCGATCATCCTGCCTCCCGTAGATGCAAATACGCCGATTGTTCTGCCGCTGGTTACAGATACACCAGTTGTTCTGCCGCCCGCAACAGAGTCTCTTCCAATTATTATCCCGATAACTGAGACGCCGATTCCTGTTGCAGCGCCAAAATGGTGGCAAGTTTATTTCACCGCACCATTAACCATTAATGATCCTAATAATCCCGCCAGTTCGATTGAAGAAAAATTAATTCAATTTATCAATTCCGCGCAAGTGAGTATTCACATCGCGTCATTCGAGTTCAACCTGCCGCGTGTAGCGGATGCATTGATCGCGGCAAAGGCGCGCGGCGTGGATATTCGCTGGGTGACGGATGATGAATATGGGTTGAAAGCCGATACACAACCGGGACGCGGACAATTTGCGCAGCTTATGGCGGCTGGTATCGAAGTCAAAGATGATAATGGTCGCAGCGCTTTGATGCATAATAAATTCTGGATCTTCGATAAACAGATCACATGGACAGGCTCAACGAATATTACGGTAAATGGAATCTATAAGCAAAATAATAATGCCATCGTGATCCATTCGCCTGAGATTTCGTTTATTTACGAGCGTGAATGGGAAGAATTATGGAGCGGGCAATTTGGTCCGCGTGCGCCGTCTACTATAAATAATCAGTGGGCGATTTTGGATGGAACGGCCATTCAAGTTTTATTCTCGTCCGAAGATCATGCACTCAGTAATTTGGTTGCGCTGGTCAATGACGCAAAATTCAACATTCGTTTTCTTGCGTTCAGTTTTACCGACGATAATCTGGCTCAAGCAATGGTCAGCCGCGCCAAGGCAGGCGTGGATGTGCAGGGTGTATATGAGAAGCTCGCCAGCCAGACCATTTACTCCGACCTTAGGACGTTTTGGTGCGCGGGTGTGCCGGTAAGGCAGGATGGAAATTCCAGTTTGATGCACGATAAAGTGATTATCATTGACAACAGTATCGTTGTAACAGGCTCGTTGAACTTCACCGCTGGCGCGGATGAGTCAAATGAAGAGAACGTGATCATCATTGATAATCCTGAGATTGCCGCGTTGTATTTACAGGAATATCAACGAGTGTGGGGCATCGCCAATGAGGTGCAGGCAGGAGTGTTTACTTGTCAGTAAAAAGAGGTGACAGTCATCCAAATGACTGTCACTTACCCCATGTTATAATCACGTTATGAATGCAATAACTGACAGCCCGATTGTCAGTGCCGCTTTCTGCGGGTCTGCAAGTGTATCTGGTCAGAGGAGAGAATCCCTGACCAGATTTTTGTTTTTATATCCATAACCAAACCCTAAAGGTTTTTTGTACGATAAGATATTTGATCAAAAAGAAAACCTTTAGGGTTTTGAATCTCAAGGAGAATTATGAAACTCAGTAAACTGGCAAGTGACATCGCCGAATCCCCGACCTTTGCGCTGAACGAAGAAGCGCGTCTACTGCGCGAACGCGGCGAAGCCGTGATCAATTTGGGAATTGGCGAACCCAAAAACAAGACACCCATCTCTGCGGTATTGGCATCCGGTGCAAAGTTGACCAGCGGGGAGATCAAATACACGCCGCCCGACGGCTTACCTTCAATGAAGAAGGCAGTCATCCGCTATACGGAAGAAGCATACAATCGTTTGGTCGCGCCCGAGAATGTGATCATCACCAACGGCGCAAAACAATCGCTATACAATATTTTCTATTCGATTTTGAATCCGCAAGACGAAGTAATCGTGATCGCGCCGTATTGGGTTTCATATCCTGAGATGATTAAGATGTGTTTGGGTGTGCCGGTGATCGTCACCCCCGAAGATGGGACATTTACTCCGCGCTTTGAAGATATCGAACGCGCGGTGACATCTTCCACGCGCGCGATCATTGTCAACAGCCCGAATAATCCCTCCGGCGCAATTTATCCGGATGATCTAATTGAGAAGATCGTGAACATGTGCGAGAAGAAAGGCATCTTCATGATCTGCGATGACATCTATCACAAGTTGACTTTTGATAGAAACGTCGCAACGCCCGCATATAAATTCACGAACAAAGATGTAGAAAGTTCGCATGTGATCGTGGTCAACGGCGTGGCGAAACTATACGGCATGACCGGTTTCCGCATCGGCTGGGTGGTCGCGCCGCGCGAGTTGGTCAAGGTGATGACGAATGTGCTCGCGCAGACGACATCCTGTGTTTCGCCGCTGGCGCAAGCCGCTGCGGAAGGCGCGTTGAATGGTTTGCAATCCGTCGTGGAAGCGCTGCGTTTACAGATCCAAAATAATCGCGATGTGGTGCTACAGGAAATGCGGACATTCACCGGCGCGCGGCTGATCGAACCGAAGGGTACGTTCTATGCGCTGCCCGATATCCGCGCGTTCAACAACAACTCGGTGGAAGTCTCCAAGTTCCTGTTGAAGAAAGCGATGGTGGTGACGGTGCCGGGAAAAGAATTCGGCATGGAAGGTCACATCCGCATTTCGTTCGCGGGTAGCGTCAAGGACATCACCGAAGGGATTGCGCGCATCAAATGGGCGCTGGATGCTACTTCTCCCAATGAAATTTATATTGGCGATAAAAAGATGATTAGGGATTGGATGTAGGGAAAAGTAAAAACGTAAACATGTAAACACGTAGATAAGTAAAACACGTAAGCCTGTGTACTTGTTTACTTGTGTACCTGTCTACTTACAACAGGAGACCACATGAATAATTTACTAAACATCAAAACTCCCGCCGAGTCAGCCGCGCAAGTTCGCAAGGCGGATTACAACTTATCGAATAACGGTATTGGAAATTTGCGCCTCGCGTATTGGAATCTTCCGGTTGAGGCATTGGTCGAAGAAGCGACATTCCGCAACGAAGGCGCGTTGGTGGCGGGCGGCGCGTATGTGGCGAACACGGGCAAGCACACCGCCCGCAGCGCGAATGATAAATTCGTGGTGCGTCACACCGACTCTGAAAATAATATCTGGTGGGGCGTGTATAACCGTCCGTTTGCGGCGGAAAAATTTGAAGCGCTGTACGCCCGCATGTTGGGATTTTTGCAGGGACGCGATGTCTTCGTGCAGGACGTTTACGGCGGCGCGGATGAAGCCTATCGGCTGCCGGTGCGCATTGTGACCGAGCTCGCGTGGCACAGTCATTTCGTGCGCAACATGTTCATCCTGCCGCAATCGCTGGAGGAATACAAACGCTTCATACCCGAGTTTACGATCATCTCGATGCCGTCATTCAAAGCTGCGCCCGCAGTAGACAGCACCAATAGCGAGACCTTCATTTGTATATCTTTTGAAAAGAAACTCGCCATCATCGGTAATACGGCTTATGCGGGCGAGATCAAAAAATCGGTCTTCACGATTCTGAATTACCTGCTTCCGCTCGAAGGCGTGCTTTCGATGCATTGCTCCGCGAATGTAAATCCCGATAACGCGGATGATGTGGCGCTGTTCTTCGGCTTGAGCGGAACCGGCAAGACCACTCTCTCCGCCGATCCCACGCGCCGCTTGATCGGCGACGACGAACACGGCTGGAGCGATAACGGCGTGTTCAACTTTGAAGGCGGATGCTACGCAAAAGTCATCGGCTTGTCGGAATCTGCGGAACCGGAAATTTACGCGACCACGAAACGCTTCGGGACGATTCTCGAAAACGTGCCGTATGATCCCATCACGCGCATGATCGACCTCGATGATGACTCGCTGACAGAAAATACTCGCGCGTCGTATCCGCTGGAATTTATCAACAACGCGGTATCGGAGAAAAAATCGGGACACCCGAAAAATATCATTCTGTTGACTTGCGACGCGAACGGCGTCATGCCGCCCATTGCGCGGCTGACTCCGAACCAGGCGTTGTATCAATTCATTTCGGGCTACACCTCCAAGGTGGGCGGCACCGAGGTGGGACTCGGCAAGGAGCCGGAGATCACGTTCAGCGCATGTTTCGGCGGGCCGTTCATGGTGCATCATCCCTATAAATATGCGGAACTGCTCAAGAATAAGATCGAGCGTTACGGCGTGACGTGTTGGCTGGTCAACACCGGCTGGGTGGGCGGGGCGTATGGAGTGGGCAAGCGTATCTCGATCAAGTACACGCGCGCGCTGCTCAACGCTGCGCTGAGCGGAAAACTGGATAGCGTGAAATTTATCCAAGATCCGATCTTCGGGTTCGAGGTGCCGCAGTCCTGCCCGAATGTGCCGGACGAAGTAATGAACCCGTCAACTTCGTGGGCTGATAAGAAGGAATATGATCGCAGATATAAAGATCTGGCGATGCGTTTCAAGCAGAACTTCGCGAAGTTTACTGATCAAACGCCGCAGGAAGTAGTGGACGCGGGACCGAAGGTGTAGCGGCTCTAATCCTATATCCATTAGAACTCTTGCGTAAGTTCTGTTTGTCTGCTAATCTTCACCAATCGCCGTGAATTTGTTAAAAGATTCGCGGATAAGATTTGCCAGTAAGATTATGCCGCTTGACTTTTGCAAGAGGTCTATTAGGAGAATACAATGTGTCGAAGTTTCAAATATCGAGTCAGTGCGGCGCGCCGCTTGTCATATATAGGATTTGTCATTTTTCTGGCGGCTTTGTTAACATCGGCGGTTTCAGCAGCGCCATCTAAATTTGACTCTCATTCATACGGTCTGCAAAACCGTATGGACACAGCTCCGTTTGCGGCGATCCATAATTGGAATACTTTTCTGGGAGGTGAGGGGGGTGAATATGCCGTTTCCATGGCAACGGATGGAAGCAATATATATGTGACCGGCTCAAGCCAGATGCGTTGGGGAATGCCTATTCGGAAATATTCCGGCGACAACGATATCTTTGTTGCAAAATTAAACGCCAGCGGCACGCTCTTGTGGAATACTTTTCTGGGCGGCAGCGGGTCGGATACCTGGGCGCATATAACAATCAGCGGCTCCAACATTTTCGTTATTGGAGAAAGCACAAGCACATGGGATACACCCCTTCAGCCTTTTACGGGCGCTTTGCCGAATATGTTCATTGCAAAAATTGATTCCAATGGCAATTTACAATGGAACACTTTTCTGGGAATTTCTAATACACTAAAGGGATTGTATGCGAACGGTATTGACCTGGACAATGCCGGCAATATTTATGTCGTTGGTGATAGCGACAAGAGTTGGGGAACGCCGCTGCGGGCATTCGCGGGAGGGGCCAGTGACGCCTTCGTTGCCAAATTTGACTCGAGCGGAACATTCCAATGGAATACTTTTCTCGGCGGAAAACGTGCCGACGAAGGGGCTGGTATCGCTGTGGATGCAACGGGTATGATCTATGTTGCGGGAAGAAGCCCTACGACATGGGGAAATCCTGTGCGCGCTTTTCAAGGGGGAATGGATGTATTTGCTGCCAAACTCAGTAGTGATGGGAACTTAACCTGGAACACTTTTATCGGGGGAAATGGTTATGACAGAGTCGAATTCAACCCCATTGCAGCTGATAATAGTCAGAATGTCTACCTTGCAGGTAGCAGTTACGCCAGCTGGGGTAATCCCATACGGAAATTTGATCGCGGCGGTAACGTAGATGCGTTTGCTGTAAAATTGGATTCCAGCGGTGAAATTCAATGGAATACTTTTCTGGGAGGCAATTCTTTCCCTGATTTTGGCAATGCGATTGCCGTCGATTCTAATCAGAATGTATACCTGGCTGGTAACAGCGATGTCAATTGGGGAGCACCCATCGAACCTTATCGCGGACGCGGCGATGCTTTTGCCGCCAAACTCAATAGCCAGGGCATCTTGGAACGGAACACCTTTTTTGGAGGAGGGGAATCGGAGTATGGCAGTGCCGTTGCCTTAAATTCAAGCGGAAACATATACGTTGCGGGAGTCAGCGATTGCAATTGGGGTGTGCCTATTCATCCGCATCAGGGCGGTAATGATACGTTCGTTGCCAGAATTAAAAATCTGTCGCTTAGTCTAGAGACGCTGTCTTCACAAGATTACCTTGACGGCTGGGTTGTTGAATCTGGCGAAAACACCAAGGCAGGCGGCCGTGTGGATTTTAAAACCGCCACCTTGCGTTTGGGCGATACTAATTTTAAAAAGCAATATCGCAGTATTCTATCTTTCAATACCGAAGGTCTGCCTGATTATTCAATTATTACTTCAGTTACGCTCAAGATCAAAATGCAATCCATTAAGAATGGCGCAACTTTTAATATGTTCAAGGGATTGTTGGTTGACATCCGTAAAGGAACCTTCGATTTGCCCGCCTTGCAAATAACCGATTTTCAGGCAGCAGCCTCCAGATCGGGGATCGGTCCCTTTACCGCGCCTGCTGTGGATGACTGGTACACATTAAACTTAACGAATGCCGGGCGGTACATCAACAAAACGGCGGAAAATTCCGGGTTAACCCAATTCCGTCTGCGCTTCCAACTGGATGATAACAATAATGCGATTTCCAATTACATCAATTTCTATAGCGGTAACAGCGCAACCAACAAGCCAACGCTGACCATTCAATACTACGTGCCGTGATGAGAATGTATCCAACATCCGCATAACGCTTGAATCAAAAACCCCTGCGATGATTCGCAGGGATTTTTTTGTTGCTTATTTACTTATACACAGGCGTTGGCGCTGCGGAGGCGAAACCGCCCACTTTGGCGCTGCTGGCTGCGCGTTCGAAAGCGCGGTGCTCTGCGCGTTGCGCGTCTATCCTGCGCTGCACATGTGGAGAAAAAAATCCCGCATATTTCTTTTGTAGTTCCGGTTTCTGCCAGTCATTGCCGCCTACTTTACCGCGGCAGTTTGCATGACCACAGCCGCACTCAAACTCATCGTAGGGCATGGTATCGCACATGGCATAATCGAAACAAACTTCCTCGCCGATTTTAATGTCTCGCATTGCAACGAGTCCAATCTGGCCCGAAAGACCTGCATTCGGATTGCACGAGTGATTGACATAATCTCCTTCGCCAATAGGTCGCGGCACCAGGAAATGACGATCTTCAACCTGGATGCACAAACTGCGATCACGATCAGAAAGGTGAATAAAGGCGTCCCATTCATAAACGACGCCCCCGAAAACGGCTACGAGCTCACCCTTGTTGATGGGCTCTAACGAATAGATTCCGTTTCCACTGCCATTGGCCTTCGGGCGGCCTTCCAACTTAGAAGACAGATAAGAACTTGGTTGCTTTGACATTCATATAACTTCCTTTTTTGTATTAAAGATGAACAGCGCCTCCCTCGGTGGTCGAGCCGAGAAAAACGCCATTGGTATTTCAATAATACATTAAATATTCAGCATGTAAAGGTTTTAAGCCGTATTAATTTTTTTACTTTTACTAACGATTCGTTATTGAATACACCCCTGCACGTTATTAAAATATCTCGTAGATGGATTTAACTAAAGAATCGGCCCCCTATTTTTACACACATCCGCGCCACACGTCCACGCATCTGATTCTATTAACCAATTTTGATTCCCATCCCAAAACATCACATCCACCTCCTGATATTGGACGATGAAATCGAGTTGAGATACAATCCTGCCCATGTTTGAAAACAAAAAATATGTTGTTTGGCTCGACCTTATCCGCGTGATCAGTATTTTCATGGTCATCATCATTCACTCGGCCAGCCCTCTGTATAACAAGTGGAAATTGCCCGCCTCTGTTTGGATGGCAGGGAACATTTATAACTCCATTGCGCGGGTGAGCGTGCCGCTTTTGTTCATGGTCAGCGGATATTTATTGCTTAATCGGCAGGAGGGTGTCCGCTCGTTTTATTGGAATCGAGTCCGCAAAGTGGTCGTGCCTTTACTGATATGGTCGATCATTTATTGGGTGTGGAAAAATTATGGGCATGGAAGCTATTCTTTTTTCAATGCCATTCAATCCATGCTGACTTCCTTTTTGATGCGGCCCGCGTATTATCACTTCTGGTTTGTTTATGCATTGCTGGCTATCTATCTGTTTGTTCCGGTTTTTCAGGTGTTTGTCCACGCTGCAGATGAGTCGGCCATAAGATATTTTGCGTTGATATGGTTTCTTTTTGGCCCCCTGCTCGACTTTGTTCAGCAAAAGGTGCTTAATTTCAATATCGCGATCGATCTTGGTTTTTTTACCCAGTACATTGGTTATTTTTATCTTGGCTATGTTTTGGGACGGATTCAATTTTCGCGCCGCGTTACCAGCCTTGCGGGTTTAACTTATTTGTTATTGGTGATTTACACTATTTACGCCACTTACACATTGAGTGCTGCCCGCGGGCGTTATGTGGATTTTTATCATAATTACCTGCGCTTGAATATGGTCGTCATGGCAATTTCTGCTTTTATCTGGTTGAAGCATGTCGGCAACTCTGCAGAGGCGCGTTTTGGGGTGCGGGCAAAAAATATTCTGCGCAACCTTTCTGCAGCATCGTTTGGTATCTATTTAGTTCATGTAATTATCCTGACGTATTTATCTTCGGGGATATTTGGATTTAGGCTATTGCCCCCTTTGATCTCTTCGCCTTTTATCCTGGTTCCAACACTGGCATTTTTTACTTTCGTGATCTCCTACATTATTATCTTCATCTTGCAGCGGATTCCCTATCTGCGCGCGATCGTGCCGAGTTGAATTTACTTGGTCCACTGCGCGCCCCAATCGGGTTCGGGATTATTGGTGAGCTGCACTTGATTGGTGCCATCCAGGCGCATGATGTATAAATCCGCTTGGTTGTCGTTGCGCAGGGTATTGAACACGATATATTTCCCATCGGGGGAGTAGGCAGCACTTGCATTATTTCCACCTTTCGTAATCTGCGCATACTCGCCGGTCTTTGCGTCCAGCCTGAAAATATCCTTATCTGCAAATGGGCCTGCAAAGATCAAAAGGTGTGTGCCGTCCGGTGACCAGTCAATGCTGCCGCCAATGCCTTTTAATTTTTGGGTTAGGCGTATATGATTCTTTCCGTTTACATCCATTGTGAAAATTTCATATTCTTGCGGCACGCCAACAGACATCGCATAAGCGATTTTTTCTCCATTAGGTGACCATGCTACTGCCACAATATCGCCTGTGCCGGTATAAACGAGATGCGGATTCAATCCGTCCGCGTTGACCACCCAAATGGCAGTGGGGTTATTATCGCCGACGCGGTTCGCGAAGATGATCTGGCGGCCATCGGGGGAATAATCGGGCGAGACGACATTGCCCACGTTTTGGGTGATCTGGAACAGCGCCTTTTCGCCAAATGATAGAAGATACAAATCGAAAGTTCCGTTACGATTGGATGCGAACATGAGTCCTTCGCCATCGCGGGTAAAGATGGGATAGTAATTATTCGCCTCCATGTCGGTCAACTGCACGAGGCCAGTTCCGTCGCGGTTGATCATGCAGATTTGGTCGTAATCTCCGCGCGTGCAGATGAAGGCAATGCGCCCGCCATGCACATCGGTGGGTTTGGGGCGCGGCGTCAATGTTGGCACTTGGGTGTAATTCGCGGCGAAGGGTGTGAAAGTTATCGTGGATGTTGCTTCAATTTGTTGTTGCGCTATTTCCGGGCGGACAAACCAAAACAGCGAGATGAATCCTGTGATGAGTATAAATATAAAAACAGGGACGAAGCCGATGCGCGATTTTTTCTTCTTCGGCCGTGAAGAGTCAAGCGCGGCGAGTCGATCTTGGAGCGGGGGCAGGTCTTGCGCCACGCTGCTAACTTTGGGAGGCGGAAGAAATTTCCATGCGCCGAGAATATTCGAGGTGAGAGGAGCAGACCCGCCCTGAGTTTGATCGAAGGGTTCGCGGGTAATGCGGCGCGGAATTGTGTCCAGTGGAATCTTCGCGGCGAGTGCAAGCGACGAGAGCAGTTCCGTCGTCGTCTTGAAGCGATCCTCCGATTTTTTTCGTAATGCCCAAAGGATCATGCGCGAGAAGTGGTCGGGGATTTCGGGATTCAACGAAACAGGCGCGGGCGGATTGACTTCAAGATGCGCTTTGCGGATGAGGTCTTTGGCGGCGGGCGCGTTTGCGCCGTTGATCCATGCTGTGGTGACGAGTTGATAAAGGATGACGGCGAGCGCGTAAATATCCGCGGCGGTGGTGAGCGGCTGCTCAGTAAATTGTTCTGGTGCGGCGTACAACTGCGGATATTTACTCATCTTGCGCGGCGTGGAGTTGATGCGCCGCGCCGCGCCGACACCGCCGAGAAATATCTCGCCGCTTTTGTTGATGCGGATTAATCCGGGTGAAAGGTTGAGATGTAGAACATTATTTTTATGCAGGGCTTCAAGCGCATTACAGATTGCTTTGGCATAGGTAAGCGCTTCATTGATGCTTAAGGATGTTTTGATGAGAACAACATCGTACAGGGAAGGTCCATCAATCCATTCTTCGAGAAGGAATGCGAGGGTGGATGTTTTATATAAACCGAGGTAGGGAATTAAATTGGGGTGTGTAATGCCGCGCAGTCTGCTGGCTTGCGCTTCGAGGTCTTTTAATGCTTCAGTATCTTCATAAATTGTTTTTGGCAGCAAGGTCAGCGCAAATGATTTTTCGCTGCGGATGTCGGTTGCGCGGTACATCTCTCCCAGCGGCGTGGATGTAACAAATTCTTCTACGTGATATTGGTTAAGTAGAGTCTGACCTGATAATAAAGGCATGCAGTTATTCTACCGCTTGTTATATAAATTGCTTAACTTTTGGATGAGAGTATGAGTGAAAACCAAAATCCCCATTATTGAGATATGGAAAAGGCTTTGGAAGATTCGCGAATCTTCCAAAGCCTTTTCCATTAGCGTGTCACTGTTTACAGAAAATTAATTCCTTTCACAACGCCCACGCCAGCATCAACCCGAAAATGGCGACGATCACCCCAATGTGTAAAAATAAATTGCTGGTTGCAATGATATTTCCGGGGATAACAAATTGCAGGATCAGGTTGACAATGACAATTCCCAGTCCTATGAGGGGAAGAAGCCCTTTGCGATGCGCAAAGTACTCGGACATGCGGTCAAGAAATTTTGACATTATTCTTCCTCCAAATCGTCTTCTTCGATATGGTTATTGAGCATTTGTCTTTCTTCGACAGGCTTGGCGTGCCACGGCGTGAATTGTGCCAGCAGCCTGCCAGGGATGCGTCCATGCATAACCATGCCGCCGCGTTCGTGTTCCACGAGTTCCACTTGACCGAGCTCGTGGAAGAGCGAGATCAAGGCGCCTTGTTGATACGGAAGACGCACATGAATGGGCGAATAGGATTCGTATAACTCTTCGCGGATAAGATGAATTAATTCTTTAACGCCCGTCCCTTCCTGCGCAGAAATTGCAATCGATTTGGGGAAGGCTTTCAAAACTTCGCGGGCGTTTTCGGGGTTGCGCAGCAGGTCGGATTTGTTCAACGCGGTCACCATCGGGATGTGGTCTGCGTCAATTTCTTTTAGCGTATCCTGCACGGCTTGATATTGATCGAGCGCGTTGGGATGTGAAATATCGACAACATGTAAAAGCAAATCAGCTTCGGCAATCTCTTCCAATGTGGCGTGGAAGGCGGAGATCAATGCGGTGGGAAGTTTTTGAATGAAGCCGACTGTATCGGTAAATAAGGCCTGCTCGTTACCGGATAATTCCACGCGGCGCGTGGTAGGGTCGAGTGTGGCGAAGAGTTTATCGGCTACGTATATATCCGACTTCGCGATCCGATTCAACAGCGTGGATTTACCCGCGTTGGTGTAACCGACAAACGCGACGGTTGGGATGCGCGACCGTTTGCGTTGTGCACGGTAGCGCGTGCGATGCTCTTCCACTTTTTCCAATTCTTTTTTGATGTGCGTGATCCGTTTGCGGATGGCGCGCTTGTCTACTTCGAGCTGAGTTTCACCCGGCCCGCGCAGACCCACTCCGCCCGTGGAACCTGCGGCGCCGCCACCTCCGCCTGCCTGACGTTCGAGGTGAGTCCACGCGCGGGTCAGGCGCGGCAGATTGTATTCGTATTGCGCGAGTTCCACTTGCAGCATGCCCTCGCTGGTGTGAGCGTGCTGCGCGAAGATATCAAGGATCAGCGCAGTGCGATCCAGTACACGCAAACTCAGCGCCTTCTCCAATTCGCGTTGATGGCGCGGAGATAATTCATCGTCGAAGATAACCACATCGGTAAGCGTTTCCTCTGCCAGCGCTTTGAGTTCATCCACTTTGCCGGGGCCGATGTAGGTGACGTTGTTTGGGCGGTCTAATTTTTGCGTGAGTTCGCCGACTACATCCACGCCGGCGGTATCGGCGAGCAGGGCGAGTTCAGCGAGCGAGCCTTCAAGTGATAGTTGTTGTTTTGCGCCGCGAATTTCCGCGCCGACGAGAAAGGCGCGTTCATGCGGAGGAGTTGTTGAGTGAGGATTTTTCTTTGCCATTTGTTTCCGTTTCTGTTGTGTTTAAATAGTTGATTGTTGAGTGTCTGATTTATTTTGATCGACTTCGCCGAATAACTTTGCGACACGCGGATCGCTTGCTTCGGTGCGCGTGGGCAGCAGAATATGAAAGGTTGAGCCGGGTAGTTTTACTTCGTCGTATCCTTCCGACTCGACCCAGATCGTGCCGCCGTGCGCTTCGATGATTCCCTTCGTAATGGGGAGTCCCAGCCCCGGTCCGCCGCCTTTGAATTTGGTCTTGCCGCTTGAATGTAAATTCGTCCTGCCGAGTTGGCCGAACTTCTCGAAGATCGTCGCCTGATCTTTGGGTGAGATGCCGATACCCGTATCGCTAACCGTGATCTCAACAAAGCCGGGTAACATGCGCCCGTCAATAGTGATCATGCCGCCGTCAGGCGTGTACTTGACGGCATTGGTCACGACGTTAAGCAAGGCTTGATAAATGCGCTCCGAGTCGCCGTATAACATCATGCTCCAGCCTTCAAATTCGCTGATGATCAAATTCAGTTTGCGCTGTGCAATCACTTTCTTAAGTTCATTTTGCAGCAAGCCTAGTAAGTGCGTGATCCATAAAGGTTGGAAATTTAACTTGAGCAAATTATTATCAATGAGCGAAACATCCAGCATGTCTTCAATGATGCGGCGCATGCGTTGAATGCCGGTATTGACGCCTTTTAATAAGCTGTCTATTTCCGATTGACCGCCAGATTGTTCGACAATATCCACCATCATGGTGGTGTAACCTTCGATGAGGGTAAGCGGGGTTTTTAATTCGTGTGCGGTGACTGAAAGGAAATTCGATTTGCTTTGATCCAACTGCTGAAGTTTTTCCTGCGCCTTATTGAGCTCGTTCGAGATGCGCGCCACGCGCGTTTCCATTTCATAGCGTACGACCACGCTGAGGCTGTGGGTGAAGATCGGAGTGATGGCCGCGATCATTTCCAGTGCATCTTCCTTGCTCAGGGTTTCGCGTGCCACGTCGATGGTAATTGCGATGATGCGGTTCATCACAAAAGAGACATAATAATCGCCGCCATCTAAATTCGTTTCGGTGGGGGAATGTCCCCAATCATACAGGATCGGGTCGAGCCAGGCGGTGTTGCCGGTGGCAACAGTCTGCTCGAGCATGTCATAAAAGCGGTCAAGCTGCTCCATGAAACCGACGCGCACGCCTTCACCGCTCGCCAATTCGTGCGCGATGCGTTCAACCCAAATGGGACGGATTTGCTGGAGTGATTCTTGTATCGTCATTGCCTTAAGTTTACGCCCTGTTTACGCTTTTGGCTAGTTGTCATTGCGAGGAGATTGCTTCGCCGCAAAGAACGCGGCTCGCAATGACATTACTGTTCCGCAACCCAATGCCACAACGTATCGCCGACGACGCCCAAACTTTCTGCTGAGACCTTGTCTGCTGTGTCCTGCGTGGTGTGCCAGTAGGGATAATCGAAATCGATAATATCCACGGCGGGGATGCCTGCTTCAAGGAAGGGGGTGTGATCATCTTCCATGCTGAATTTTTCCTGATTAATAAATTTGTCGCTGTACCCAAGTTTTGCAGCCGTTGACCAAATCTCCGCGCGGATGGTCTGGTCTGAATTTCTTTCGAGATAAATATTCAAGTCGGCGTCGCCGATCATATCCACGATCACAACTGCGCGCGGCTGGATTTTAATTTCTTCGGCAAAGGCGCGCGAGCCGAGAATCCAATCCCAGCCTTCGATGCGGCCATTATCTTCAGTATCGAAAAACACCAGCCAAGCGGCGACGCTATCTTTCGGCAATGAACGCGCGAGTTCAAGTAAAACCGCCACGCCCGATGCGCCGTCGTTTGCGCCCGGAACGGGTTCGCCGCGTTTGCTGACATCGGGATCGTTATCCGCAACAAAACGGGTATCGTAATGCGCGCCGAGAATAATTTGTGGTGCATCATCATTTCTTTTTGCGATGATGTTGCGGATGGGATGCCCCAGCCGTTCTGAATCTTGAAACATGACAATCCAGCCCGCGGATTCCAACTCGGTGCGGATCAATTCCTGCACCTGAGTATGTCCCTGCGAGCCGGGTGTTCTCGCCCCCAAAGCGACTTGCGCTTTCACGTCCTCGTAGGCGCGGGAACCATCGAAGAAAACAGGATTCGATTTGGCTTGCAGAAAAGCCGCGATGTACCATCCGCCAACGAGAGTCAACAGGAGGGCGATCAAAATCAGGTAGATGAAAATATTTCGCTTGGTCATGAATTTTCATCCAGATATTTTTTTAGAGATTGCGCCGCGCGTTCCGCGTACATTTGTCCGCGCTCGCGTTTGCCGATTTTTTTCTCAAGCGTAAGCGGTGGCAAAATTCCGAAGTTGGCTTTCATTGGTTGAAAATCTTTTAAGTCAGCGTGCGTGATGTAGTGACACAACGCGCCGAGCATGCTTTCATTGGGAAGTGTGAGCAGCGTTTTTTGTTTGAGCAAGCGCGCCGCATTGATGCCCGCCAGCAGACCGGTTGCGATGTTGCCCATGTAACCTTCGACGCCCGTGATTTGGCCCGCGAAGAAAAGATCATCGCGTACGGCGTGTTGAAGTGTGGGGCGCAAAAGTTTTGGCGAAGCGATAAATGTGTTGCGATGCATTTGACCGTAACGCTCGAACTCGGCATTTTCCAAACCGGGGATCATGCCCAGCACGCGTTTTTGTTCGGGGAATTTAAGGTTGGTTTGAAAGCCAACGAGATTATACAAACTGCCCGCGAGATTATCCTGGCGCAGTTGTACAACTCCATACGGACGTTTGCCCGTGCGCGGATCGCGCAGACCGACGGGGCGCATCGGGCCGAAGGCCAGTGAATCAACTCCGCGCTCGGCGATGATCTCGACCGGCAGACAGCCTTCAAAGAATTGACCGGCCTTCACGCCCGCGAGAATCGCATCTTCAAATGAACGCAGTTCGATTCGCTCTGCGGTTTTCAGCGCGTTTACAAAGGCATAATATTCATCCTTTGTGAATGGACAGTTGATGTAATCGCCTTCATCCTGATCGCCCTTGTCATAACGTGAGGCGCGGAAGGCAATATCCATGTTGATCGATTCTGCGTGGACAATGGGCGCAATTGCATCGAAGAAAAATAAATGTTCCTCGCCGCTGAGTTGCGCAATGGAATGCGAAAGACTTTCGGAGGTGAGCGGTCCGCTCGCTACGATGACGGGCGTTTGCGGAATCCCTTTCATTTCTGCGCGGATAATTTTGATGTTGGGATGGTTTTCTATTTTCTGCGTGACCTTGTGCGCGAAGGCTTCACGGTCAACGGCGAGCGCGGCGCCGGCGGGCAATGCTGTTTCTTCGGCGCATTCAAGCAGCATTGAATTCATTTCACGCAGCTCGTTTTTCAATACACCCGAAGCGCGGTCTGGCAGGTTGGAGCCGAGTGAGTTCGAGCAAACCAACTCCGCGAGGTCACCTGACAAATGCGCGCCCGTGGGGTTTATGGGTCGCATTTCATATAGAGTTACTTGTAATCCTGTTTGAGCAGCTTGCCATGCGGCTTCACTTCCCGCAAGTCCGCCGCCGATGATGATAAGGTCGGTCATAGGATTATTGTACCAGCCCATCAGATTGCTGATCGACTTCAGAAAATGTTCATTCTATGAAATTTGTCTTCATGGTTTACGTTCAATAAACGTAATAGTGTGCACGCAAAAGGTGTCATTAACCTATGCTCCAGCCGCCGTCCTCGGCGGTGGTTTGCGAGGAAACCCTGCGCCGGGGACGGCGCAGAGAGCAACCCCTGCCTGACATGTTTTGCGTGCACACGCGCGATATACGTATCCACACTTGTAGCTATAATCAGATAAAATCTTTTGATGGAGGCACAACATGTCAACTTTTGAACAGGAAGAAATTGCACTACTTCGCAATCGCATCGTCAGGCTGGAAGCGCAGATGGATTTTCTTTACAGACATCTCGGCACCACTTTTGTGGAAAACTCCCACGAGACCGATGATCCGCGCATTGTTGAGGCAATAAAAGCGCACAGGATGATCGACGCGATTAAGTACTACCGCGAGAATACCAACGTGGGATTGGCGGAAGCCAAATCCGCGGTGGAGGCGATGAGGTCAAGATTAGGGGTTTGAGTTCGTCAATAATTTAACAAGAAAACACTCCGGGATTTTACACATCCCGGAGTGTTTGTTTATATCGGTGTTCCTGCCTTACTCCGCAATTTCAGACTTCCCCGAAGTCGCCATCACAAAGCCGATGAACATCAAGATCGCGCCGATAAATTCGCTGACGTATAACATATCCGCGTAACCGGCTTTGAGCAAAGTTCCGCCCATTGCAGGTGATAACGCGCCCGCCGCGATCAACACGTTGCCGAACATCCGGTTCGTGAGAATTTTCTTGCGCCAGAATAAAAACGCGGAATAGATCGCGCCGCCCACGAGTGTGATCGTTCCATAGATGTTGAGGATGATCGTCAGGAAGATCGTCAATCCGCTGCGCGTGAGGAACTCCTTATATTGTTCGGAGACCGGGCGCGCAATATCAAAACTCGCGGATAACGCGGGGGCGATCATCACGAGGACGAAAGCCAGCACCGAAACCGCGGTTAATATCCACGTGAGAATCTGCGCCGCGTTCCCTTTTCGAAAAAGCAAATGCACAGAACCCATGCCGAGCCACGCGGCGGTCAGCATCGCGCCCGTCACATACCAGATTTTGAGTACGAACACGTTGAAGGTGATGCTGAGAATGACCTCGCTCAACGTACCGATTCCGTAAAATAATAAACCAATTGCCCATATCAAAAGGTGCATCCCACCGCGGCGATAGTAGCGGGTGTATACGGCAGCGGTGAAGGCAAAGGTTACAAGGGTTGAAAGATAGGGAATGTATGTCATGGTGTTCCTGTTGTGGATTTGAATTAAGCCGACGGCGTTACGCCGAACAGCGACAAGCCGATGATAACCAGCGAAGCGATAAGCAATAGCACAAGGATTGCCAACACAACGGGGACGAGTTTCTCCGTCAATGTTGTGGGTGAGAAGCGCACGGAACGGTTGGACATAAAAAACTCCTTTTGCAATTATCCTTAAATACAGCAAGGGCGTTTTCACGCCCTCGCCTCTGATTTTTCAATTGTACGTCTTGTCACGGAAAAGACAATATAGATTTGCGCAGAATTTCCCTAGAGATTGGTGAGCAAAATTTTACAACTTCGCGCCGACTTTGATCGTTGTATATTTTGCCTTACGCAGACTGCCCATCATGCGGAACATGCCGAACATCAATCCGTATTTTTTTTTGAACAGGTTAACTGTGCGGCTGACCGCTTCACCTGAATTATCCGCGCGGGCTTGTGCTTCAGCCCATTCGCCAACAGGCTCGCCGGAAGCGCTGGATGGCGTAACGCGCACCTTCCCCTCCCTGCGGATTCGTTTCGCCTTGCCCGAATTTATTTCAGTCCATATTAATAATGCGCCCGCATCTTCAGCAAACCAGACGGGTGTTTTCACCCCCTGCCCATTCTTGCGGAAAGTTTCAATGGTCATGTATTGTTGTTTTTCAAATTGTTTGAGATTCATAGTGTTCCTGAAAAAAATTAACCACAAAGTACGCGCAGGTCACGAAGGAAAATATAATTCTATTAGAGAGTGTTTCTTAAGTCTTTTTTGTACACGGATTTGACGGATTACACGGGCGAACACGGATTTTTTAAAGGATTTTTCCGTGAGAATCCGTGAAATCAGTGTAATCC
>VFKN01000040.1 GCA_009885525.1 Anaerolineaceae bacterium
CGAGAAATCTTGGGGCTGGCGCAACAAGATTTCTCCTCGCTACGCTCGTCGAAATGACAAACTCAACTCAAAAACCCGAACTTCAATTTAATTTCCGATAACGTCTAATCTATAACTTTCAAACCTTCAAACCTTATAACATTCAAACCCGAGGACTCACATGACCAAATGGATCACCGTTAAAGAATATCAAGACATCACCTACGAAAAAGCGGATGGCATGGCACGCATTGCCTTCAATCGTCCCGAAATACGCAACGCCTTCCGCCCCGATACGATCAAGGAAATGATCGAAGCATTTGAAAATGCATGGGAAGACACGCGCATCGGCGTGATATTGCTCACCGGCAACGGACCCGCCAAAGATGGAAAATATGCATTCTGTTCCGGCGGTGACCAAAAAGTACGCGGCAGCGCCGGTTACGTTGGCAAGGATGGCGTGCCGCGCCTCAACGTATTAAAACTTCAGCGCATCATTCGCAGTATGCCCAAGCCGGTCATCGCGCTGGTCGCGGGCTACGCCATCGGCGGCGGGCACGTGCTGCACGTCATCGCGGATATGACCATCGCGGCGGATAACGCCATCTTCGGGCAAACCGGTCCCAAGGTCGGCTCCTTCGACGGCGGATTCGGCTCATCATATTTGGCGCGCATCGTCGGTCAAAAAAAAGCGCGAGAGATCTGGTATCTCTGCCGCCAATACAACGCGCAGGAAGCGCTCACGATGGGCTTGGTCAATACCGTGGTGCCGGTAGAAAAACTCGAGGAAGAAGGAATCGCGTGGGCGCAGGAAATTTTGCAGCACAGCCCGCTCGCCATCCGCAATCTTAAATCCGCATTCAATGCCGAGCTCGACGGGCAGGCAGGTTTGCAGGAACTGGCGGGCAACACCACCATGCTCTTCTACATGTCCGAAGAAGGCCAGGAAGGCCGCAACGCTTACAACGAAAAACGCAAGCCGAACTTCCGCAAATATCCCTGGCTGCCGTAATGGATTGGCTCGCTGAACGCGCTGCACAAAACACCCCCGCGCTCGAATTCAATTCGCAGACGTGGACATACTCCACTCTCAACGATTGGGCTGAGTCGATTGCCGCTCATCTCGAATCGCGCGGAATAAAATATAGTGCGCGCGTCGCCATTCATCTCATCAACCAACCTGCGTATGTCGCACTTATTCACGCACTCGCTCGTGTTGGCGCGGTTGCCGTTCCATTAAATATTCGTCTCACGCAAACCGAAATCAAATGGCAGATCGAACAAAGCAAAAGCGAATTCCTGATTTGCGAATCAGAATTGATCGAACACCCAAAGCGGATTCTCGTCTCCGAGTTTTTATCTGCACCCCAATCGAATCCTGCGACGCGTCACACGCCCATCGATTCTGATTCTGTTCAAGGAATATTTTTCACCTCGGGTACAACCGGCTTCCCCAAAGGCGCAGCGCTGACCTTTAACAATTTCTACGCCAGCACGCGCGCCTCTGCAGAAAGACTCGGCGTTGACGCGCACGACCGCTGGCTGTTGACCATGCCGCTCTATCACATCGGCGGCATGTCGATTATTTTCCGCGCCTTAATCTATGACATTGAGATCGTCCTGCATTCCGGTTTTGACGTGGATGCAGTTCATCACGCGCTTGTCAACGAGAACATCACACACGTTTCACTCGTCCCTACCATGCTTCACCGCCTGCTGGAAAAATATCCCAACTTCAAGCCATCCTCCGCTTTGCGCGTGATCCTATTAGGCGGCGCAAGTGCGCCTGTAAACTTACTCGAAAAAGCATTGAGCCTTAACTTGCCCATCGCCTTAACGTATGGATTAACAGAAGCCACTTCACAAGTCGCCACATCAACACCTGAACAGACACGCACTAAACCCGGTGGTCTCGGAAAACCACTGCAAGGCACAAGCATTCACATTGTAGATCAATCCGATAAATCGCTTACAAGTGGAGAAGTCGGAGAAATTGTAGTAAGCGGTGGAACGGTGATGCAAGGTTATCTTGGTGCACCGCATTCAAATCACAGATTACATACAGGCGACATTGGCTATCTTGATTCGGATGGTGATCTATGGGTACTCACCCGCCGCACCGATCTGATCGTCAGCGGCGGCGAAAATATCTATCCCGAAGAAGTCGAGCGCGCCTTGCTGAGTCACCCAGCAATCAGCGATGCCTGCGTTTTTGGGATTGCCAATTCTGAATGGGGGCAATCCGTAATGGCGGCAGTGGTTTTACGCGAGCCGTGTTCAGAAGAAGTCATCATCCAATTTGCACGCGCAAAATTATCAAGGTATAAAATTCCGCGCAACATTATATTTACAGAATCTCTTCCACACACCGCATCCGGCAAGTTGATGCGCGCAAAAGTTGCAGAACAATATTCTCATCAGGAACAAGTAGTAAATGATTAATACACTCAATACATCTGTAGTCCTTTCAGACAATCTGCAAATCGGCGGGAACGATATTCTGCTTATGATGGGCCCATGTTCTGTGGAAAGTTATGAGCAGACTTATGCGGTTGCAAAATCCATGCACGCACTTGGACTGCGCGTGCTGCGCGGTGGAGCGTTCAAACCGCGCACGTCACCGCAAGCGTTTCAGGGATTGGGGTTGGATGGTTTGAAAATCCTGCGCCAAATTGCTGATGAGTTTGGAATGCTCGTCATTTCAGAAGCGTTGGGCGTGGAGCAATTACCGCTCGTTGCCGAATATAGCGACATCATCCAAATTGGCAGCCGCAACATGCAGCATTTTCCGCTGTTGTGGGCGGTGGGCGAACAACCGAAACCGATCCTGCTCAAACGCGGATTTATGTCCACGATTCAGGAGTGGCTTTCAGCCGCGGAACATATCATCTCGCGCGGCAACCAAAATGTTATTTTATGCGAGCGCGGCATTCGCAGTTTTGATTCATCCACGCGCAACGTGCTGGATGTGGGAGCCATCGCGCAAATCAAAGCGTCCACGAATTTTCCCATCATCGCCGACCCAAGCCACGCCACGGGGCGCGTTGACCTTGTCCCAGCCGCCGCGCGTGCCGCCATTGCCGCTGGCGCAGACGGTTTGATCGTAGAAGTTCACCCCCACCCCGCCGAAGCGCTCTCCGATGGCGATCAATCCCTGCCGCTCGAATCTTTGCCCGCCTTCGTGGATGATATGCGTCGCATCGCATCCGCAATGGGGCGCGGGTTAATCTAAACGTCATCATGCCGGAATCTTTTATTGCTCTCGGCAACCGAAAAAATCCTCCGCTTGTTTTTTTGCATGGGTTTCTCGGCAGCGGAAAAAGTTGGCGTACTATTGCAGAGTCATTTGCTGAAGATTATTTTTGCATTCTGCCTGACCTGCCCGGTCACGGTGAAAATACAAAAGACGAACTTGCTTCCCCGCTCAATTTTGACATCTTAACTGAATGGTTATCGCATTTATTAGATCAAATCCCCGTTTCTAAAATTCATCTGGTTGGATATTCGCTTGGAGGCCGCACTGCATTGTATTTTGCATGTCACCACTCGGAACGAATCCTTTCCTTAATACTTGAATCCACCAGCCCCGGAATCGACGACGAATCAGAACGCGCGCGCCGCCTTGCAGAAGACAACACGCGCGCAGAATCGATTCTGAAAGACGGCATATCCGCGTTTATTGAAGATTGGTATCAGATGCCGCTCTTCGCGAGTCTACAGAATCATCCGCAAACATTATCCGCAATTAAGCAAGCGGCCAAATCAAATAACGCTGAATGGGCGGCAAAGGTGATTCGCGATCTTAGTCCCGGCACACAAAAACCACTTTGGGATTCTTTGTCAAATCTTTCTTTTCCTGTTCTATTGATCGCTGGAGGAAAAGATGAGAAATATGTTCAGATGATTCACAAAATGGCGGAACGGATTCCAAACTCACGATCCGTTATCGTGCCAGAGGCAGGGCACAATGTTCATGCGGAGCAACCTGAAAAATATATGGAAGTGATTCGTAACGCGGCATAAATATCAGACTACAGCGCAACCCCAATCCAAAACAAAATACTAAACACCAACGCGGTTTGCCCTGTCGCGGCAAGCGCCGCATTGAGCGGACGTCCCTTTTGAGTCAGCACCACACGCGCGGCACGGAACGCAATGGGTAAAGAAATCCACGCCAGCAGAGAAAGCCATGAGATGATTCCCATCCATGCGGCAAAAGGCAGGATCAAATACGCAATACTCATGCAAATGATATATTGCACCTTCGTCACGCTTTCACCAAGCCTCACTGCCAATGTATGTTTTCCACCTTTGCGATCATTATCAATATCGCGCAGATTATTGACCACCAAAATCGCGGTGATTATTAATCCGGGCGGAATCGTCATCCACCATGCGGCAGTTGAGACAAAACCCGCCTGCACATAATATGTCCCTGCCACAGAGGCAAGCCCGAAAAAGATAAAGACGAAGATGTCACCCAATCCATGATAGCCAAGCGGAAAAGGTCCGCCCGTATAAGCGATTGCGGCAACGATCGCAGTGACGCCGATGATCACGATCGGCAACCCGCCCAGCCGTACAAGATACAAACCAAGCACAGCCGCCAACGCAAAGACGACCCACATTCCAAATTTAACTTGCACGGGCGTAAGCAACCCGGCTTGAGTCACGCGCGTGGGACCTAATCTTTCGGGCGTGTCTGTTCCGCGCTCAAAGTCAAAAACGTCATTTGCGAGATTGCTTCCAATTTGTAAAAGCAACGCAGCTAATAAACATACCAGCACTGCGTCAATGCGAAAATATCCATCGCGCCATGCGAGCGCGCTGCCCATTACAACGCCAGCGGCGGCGGCGGGCAATGTACGCGGACGGATCGCCAATCCCCATGCTTGCCAATTGATCGTTTGTTCAGCCAAAATTTCATCTCCAATAAATTTTATCGTCGCGCAGTATAACGTATAATTATGAAAATTTTATAGGAGACTCCATGACACAACTTACAGGGCAGGAACGCGCGACGTATGTTCAAAACATGTTCACGCAGGTGGCAAAGCGCTATGATTTAATGAATCGACTCATGACCGGCGGGCAGGATATTCGCTGGCGCAAAATGGTAATCAAACTCGCGCGGATCGATAACTCATCCGCGCTGCTGGATATTGGAACGGGAACCGGCGACCTCGCGCGCGAAGCTGCGAAACAATTTCCGCGCGCGAAAGTTATCGCATCTGATTTCACCCACGAGATGATGCGTGTTGGCAAAAAGATCAGCGCGCTGAATTTTTCCACCGCCGACGCGCTGAGATTACCCTTTAACGATTCGTCCTTCGACTCAGTCATCTCAGGCTTTCTCATGCGCAACGTGATTGATTTGAATAAGGCAATTGAAGAACAGTATCGCATGTTGAAGAACGGCGGACGTATTGTTGTTTTAGATACCACTCGCCCGAAGAAAAACATCCTCTCCCCATTCATTTGGATTCACATGCACTTCATCATCCCCACACTCGGCGCACTGCTCACAGGAGTCGGCGAGGCATATCGTTATCTCCCTGAAACCACCGAAGGCTTTGTCACCGCCGAAGAAATGGCGGAACGAATGAAAAACGCAGGCTTCAAAAATGTCAACTTCAAACGGTTGATGTTCGGCACAATCGCAATTCATTGGGCTGAGAAATAAAAAGAGGACGGGCTTGCGACCCGTCCTCTTTTTACTTAACTTGTCGGCAATACATAATCCTTGAACTGTACCCGCAAAACCTTCTTATCAAATTTTCCGACGCTGGTCTTCGGTACGGCTTCGATGAAGACAACATCATCGGGCAAATACATCTTATCGAATTTCGGTTTGAGATGATCGAGGATTTCCTGCTTGGTCAGATTATCCTTGAAATCGGGCTTGGGAACCACGCACGCCAGCGGACGTTCCTGCCACTTCGGGTGCGAGATGGCAATGACTGCGGCTTCCAAGACTTTGGGATGCGACATGATCGCATTCTCCAAATCCTGACTCGAAATCCACTCGCCGCCGCTCTTGATGACATCCTTCGAGCGATCCACGATCTGCACAAAACCTTCGGGGTCAATCGTCACCACGTCGCCGGTGCGGAACCAGCCATCATGGAATGAATCGGCGGAACGCTCATCGTTATAGTAACTGCTGATGATCCACGGGCCGCGCACTTGCAACTCGCCAAATGCTTTTCCATCCCACGGAATTTCCGCGCCGCTTTCGTCAATCGCGCGGAGTTCAACACCCGGCACCGAAGTCCCCTGCTTGGCGCGCAGGATGAATTTTTCCTCTTCGGACAAATCCATTTGATAACTCTTGAGACGGCTGACCGTTCCCAGCGGAGACATCTCGGTCATGCCCCACGCGTGCATGACGGTGATGCCGTGTTTCTTCTCGAAGGATTCGATCATGAATTGCGAGGCAGCCGCACCGCCCACAATCATGCCGCGCAGACTGCTCATATCGTAGCGCTCGTTCTCCAGCAGGTTCAGAATGCCCATCCACAAGGTAGGTACGCCAGCGGTGAGTGTGACTTTTTCCGCCTGGATCAATTCTGCCAAATCGCGCGGCTGCATGTGTGGGCCGGGGAAGACCAGATTTGTGCCGAGCATGACTGTGGCAAACGGAGTGCCCCACGCCAATACATGGAACATCGGCACGACCGGCATGAATATATCCCGCTCAGAGAGACCAAACGAATCCGCCATGCTCAAACCTAAACTATGCAGATAGATCGCGCGATGCGAATACACTACGCCCTTCGGGTTGCCCGTCGTGCCGGAGGTGTAACACATTGCTGCGGCATCATTCTCATTAAGATTGGGCCACGGATAATCAGGCCCGACGCTATTTAACAAATCCTCATACGCATGAACAGGAGTCAATGTTGTGCCATCGGGAACTTTATCGCCCATCACAACATAATGTTTTACATTTTTTAAATATGGAGAAAGTTTTTCAACAGCAGGCAAAAGGCTCGGGTCAACAAACAAAACCTGATCATCCGCATGATTAACAATGAACGCGATCTGGTCACCGGGCAAACGCAAATTGATTGGATGCAACACCGCGCCCATGCACGGCACAGCAAAATAAATTTCAAGGTGGCGGGAATTGTTCCATGCAAACGTTGCTACGCGGTCGCCGCGCTTGACCCCCAGTTTTTCGAGCGCGTTCGCGAGTCTGCCCACACGCTCGACCATCTCCGCGTAAGTGTAGCGCTCCAGTGTGGGACCCGCTTTGGTGACAATCTCTTTTTTAGGAAAGAGTCGACGCGCGCGCTCCAAGAGCGGCGTAAGCGTCAATTGGTAATCCATCATTTGTCCTTGCATATAAGCCTCCTGAGTGAAATATAAAATATTTTTTCGGAAAAGCGTATTCGACAACGAGCTGTGGATCGATATTTAATTTACTAAAAACATCTGCGACATTTTCATTATACAAGAAAGTCGCCGATTATACACACTGAAATTTCAGGATGGGACAACTTCCCGATTTGACCCGGCGTGCTGAAATTTTTCCCGCGCCCCAAGCCGAACATGCAGCGCGTAAAACGCGAACATTGCCACGATGCACAGAACGCCGCCGATGTACCAGACATAATTCGGATCGAGGTTATCGAACACCAGCCCTGCCGCCCACGGACCGATCATCGAAGGGACAGTCCATGTCAGCCCGAATACAGCCATGTAACGCGCGCGCATGTCTTCAGGCGCAAAATGCGCAGCCAGGACATTACTGGTGGGCATACCAATCATTTCGCCCACAGTGATAATAATCATCGCCAGCATAAAGAGCGGAACGGTTGCCACAAATCCATACATGGTAAAGCCGATCATATAAAAAAATGTCGCGGCTGCCATCATCAAAAATGGTGGATATTTTTTAATAATTTTTGTCACCGAAAACTGAAAGAGCACCACCGTCACCGCGCTGGTTGACATGATCATGCCGTAATACTGCGGGTCCACTTGATGCACGTCGCGCAGATACACAGACAGCGAACTGTACATTTGCTGATACACAAGGATCATCAAAATGGATGCGAAGATGAACGCCAAGTATGGGCGATCCATCAGCGCAACGCGATATCCGCTAATTGTTTGCCAAAGTGATTCCTGCTCGGCCTTATCTTTGGGCTGCGGTTTGGTTTCAGGGAGCAGACGAAAAACAAGCAGCGCGGTGATAATGCTGATCACTGCGTCACTCAAAAATAGATAGAGAAAATTATAAGCAGCAAGAAATCCGCCGATAGTGGGGCCGATGATCCACGCAAAGTTGGTGATCACACGCATCATACCAAATCCTTCCGCGCGTTTTTCAGCGGGGAGAATATCCGCGATCATGGCTTGATGTGCAGGATGCGCGGCGCTGCCCATCAAACCTACAAAAACTGACAAGCCATAGAAAAAATAAAACTTATCCACAAAGCCAAGCGTGAGTCCGCTCAAGGCGCTGACGACCAGCCCGAATAAAATGATTCCGCGTCTGCCGAAACGATCTGCCATTGCGCCACCGATGGTGCTGCCGACCATGCCCGCGACTGAGTTCGTGGCAAGCAGAATTCCCGCCTGAGTCATGCCGACGTTAAATTTTTGGGTCACATATAAAGCAAAGAACGGCATGAGCAAGGTGTTGCCGATCACATCAATAAAGTGAGTGCCCGCCACCACCCAAAACGTGCGCGGAAATTGATCGTAAGTACTTCTAAAGTTTTGAAACATTCTGCTCCGTTGTACCGCGACATTTATGTCGCAGTACGTTACTTATAAACTTCTGAATTAACGCAATTGGTCAGGCGCTCGCCGTTCAATCCTGCGATCAGATTCTGCGCGGCAAGCAGGGACATCATATCGCGCGTCTTTTTGCTGGCGCTGCCTAAATGCGGAACGATGATGCAGTTTTCCAACTCCAGCAATGGACAATCGAGCGGTAAAGGTTCAGGGTCGGTGACATCCAATGCAGCGGCAAAAATTTTATTGGATTTCAGCGCGTTATATAAAGCATTTTGATCGAGCACGCCTCCGCGCGCAGTATTGACCAGCACCGCGTTTGGTTTCATCTTCGCTAAGAATTCAGCATTTACCAGATGTTTTGTTTGCGATGTCAGCGGCACGTTGATCGAAACAAAATCAGATTCGCGCAGCAGTGTATCAAGGTCAACGGGCTGCGCGCCGTAAGCGGATTTTGCATTGGGGCTATGATACAGCACGCGCATATCAAATCCTTGTGCGCGTTTGGCAATGGCTTGACCAATTCTGCCGAAGCCAACAATCCCCAAAGTTGAACCGGAAAAGTCCGCGCCGAGCAACATGTTTGGCTGCCACGTTACCCATTTCCCCGCTTTGAGAAATCGCTCGCCTTCCACGATTCTGCGCGCGGCGGATAACATCAACGCGAAGGCTTGATCGGCGGTTGCATCAGTAAGAACACCGGGCGTATTGCCAACGGGGATTCCGCGCGCGGTTGCGGCGGCGATGTCGATATGATCCACGCCCACAGACATGCTGCTGATAACTTTGAGTTGCGGGCCGATTGCATCCATGACTTTGTCATCGATTTTATCGGTGAGCAGACAGAGCAGACCATCCACTCCGCGCGCGCGTTCGATGAGCTGCTCACGCGAGGGCGGAAGTTCGTCAAACCAAATATCGAGGGAGGGAAAAGACTCGCGCACGAGATTCAATCCGAAGTCAGGAATGAGTCGCGTTATGAAAATTTTTGACATGGGGCAAGTATATCGTTAACGCCGTGCAGGATAAATCCTGCGCTACGCGGTTATAATCCGCGCATGGAAAAAATCAAACAACCAAATTCACTTCATTGTTTTATCTGCGGGTTGGAAAATCCTGTTGGTTTGCATTTGCATATTTATGAAACCGAGCCGGGTGTTGTTGAAACAGAATATATTGCGCCGGATCATTTTCAAGGTTATCCCGGCGTTTTGCACGGGGGCATCGTCGCCGCGTTGATCGATGAAATTTCGGGGCGCGCACAAATGGGCGGTGACCCGCAAAATCCGCGCTTTATGTTCACGGGCAAACTTGAGATTAAGTATCGCAAAAATGTGCCGGTTGGAAAAAAGTTAAAGATCATCGGCAAGGCGGGAAAAAGCAAACGCAACATCGCCGAAGCGTGGGCGGGCATCTACGACATGGAAACGAATGAATTGCTTGCGGAAGGTAACGCCATGCATATCGATGTACCCAAAGAGCAAATGGATTTTTCAAAGTTGGAGGAATTAGGCTGGAAGGTTTATCCCGATTAAAAAGATCGATGGAAAACCTTCTCTTCATCCTCACCTACATCGCCGTAACTGCATCCGCAATTTCGGGGGCGCTTGAAGCGCGCAAACATGAAATGGATATTGTTGGCGCGACCACGATCGCATTTGTCAACGCGTTTGGCGGCGGAACCATGCGCGACCTGCTGCTTGGACGCACGCCTATTTTTTGGATCGTTGATCCGTGGTTTTCAATTATCACTTTTGTTGTCACGTTGTTTTCTTTTTATCGGCTGAACAACATCCCGGATAAGTTACTCATCATCCCTGACGCAATTGGGCTGGGATTGTTCAGCATCCTCGGCGCAACGTATTCACTGCAATTACATCTCTCACCCATCGTGGCGGTTTTGATGGGCGTGGTGACGGGTATCTTTGGCGGCGTGCTGCGCGACCTGATGTGCAATCGCATCCCGAATGTGTTCCGCTCCAGCACGGAACTCTATGCCACCTGTTCATTCATCGGCACGTGGATTTTCATCATCCTGACGTGGTTCAACGCCAACACCATTATCGCATCCACCGTCGGCGCCGGGGTTATTTTTGTTTTGCGTTTGCTGGCGGTACGTTTCAAGATGACCCTGCCCGCGCCATAAAATTCCCTGTTACTTTTTCAGTCCCTCCTGCAACATATATATAACAGGAGGTCTATGACAACGATTATGACAACACATCCCAAAAGTCCGCCGGTTGACGAAATTGATCTTGTCCGCAAAGCATACGCAAGCGCGGATGCATTTGGCGAACTGTATCACCGCCATGTGATGCGCGTTTATCGCTATCATTTGGCGCACGTGGGCAATATCAAAGATGCGGAGGATCTCACTTCGCAGACATTCATATCCGCGCTGGAGGGCATCCGTTCGTTTCGCGGATCAGGTTCTTTCGCGGCGTGGATTTTGGGAATCGCAGCGCGCAAGAAAGCAATGTTCTTTCGCGGAATCAAACTGGAGGTTGGGATCGAAGCGGCGGAGCATATCCCCAACCCGAATATGGCAACCGACTACTTGACAAATCAGCGCTTGAGGCTGGCATCCGTCACGCGCGCGTTGAAACAGATCAGTGCCGAGCGCGCGGATGCAATCGCCTTATGTTTCTTCAGCGAACTGACCTACGCCGAAGCGGGACACATACTCAAGAAAAGTGAAGCCGCCACAAAAATGCTCGTCTCACGCGGATTGCAAGATTTGCGCGAACGAACTTCACTTGCTTTCGAGGTGGAATATGATTGATAAAAATTTGATGACTCCCGAAGAACGCGCTTTGGCGGAAATGCTTGAAACAACCGTCCGGCAAGTGGAAATCGATCTATCGTTTAAGAATGAATTGGAGAAAAAATTAATGAACGCACATAAACCAAAAGCGGGATTTGGGTTATTTTCAGTTAAGAAAATTGCATCCACGGTAGGATGGACGATCGGATGGGCGGCGATGGCATTCGTATTTATTTGGGCAATTCGCGCCCTTGCGCCCCAACCGAAACCAACCGCAGGCAATGCATCATTTCCAAATGTTGAAACTGCCACGCCCGTATCGCCCACCGCTGAAAGCACACTTCCCAAAGGTGAAGCCTACAAATGGAACGGACTCACGCTTTACCTGAATGCGCCACTCCCCGAAGCGCCCGCACAGGCGAAAATATATATTACGAAAGATGAAATCCGCGCAACAGTGGATGATGTAAAAGCGCTCGCGGAGCGATTTGGCATGAGCGGCGAAATTTATCAAACAGCAGGCGATTCCGGTGATACGACAGATTATCTGGTTGTGGATGGCAAGCAACAAATACATATTCGTTCAGACCGTTATTTCACCTATTACCCTGACTATGCAGACATGGTACTCACAGGCATTCTTAGCGCGCCTCCTGCAAACGCCGAAACACTAATCAATGAATTCATACAAGCGCACGGATTCAACTTTGAGTACAGGGTCGAACAATCATATCTTGCGCTTCCACTCACGCCGGATGGTTTTGCCGTGCGGCACGAGTATTTCAGATTCAGCGGAATGAGATTCTACTTCAACGAAGGTCGTATTCAATTTGTGGACGCTAACCTGCTGAAATACGATGAAGCCGCCACAGTCAGCATCATCAGCGCGCAGGAAGCCTTTCAAAGATTATTAGACCCGGTCGCGGGAAATGGCGCGGGTTCATTAATGGGTATGGCGGCAGGCGGTGTGCAAGAAGAGTCTGTGCAAGAAGAGTCGTGGAAGCGCACTTTCCAACTGGATAAAACCATTACTTACTTTGGTTATATGGGTTCCACGGGTAAATCCATTACGGGCGGAGCACCGCTTGTGACATTGGATGGTTATACGGTCACAGGCAACATCGAAGGCGTGACCGAAAACATGCAGAATATATTTGTCGAAGCCACGGGTCAACTGCATGAAGTGAATGGGTTGAAAACTTTTGAAGTTCAATCGTGGAAAATTCATGAGGGCTACGACGAAGGCTATGTAGGCACAATTCAGCGCGAAGGCGAACAGATTGTGATCAATACCCTTGAAGGCAAAAAACTCATCCTGCCGGATATGCCGTCCGACGCGCCGCTCCCGATGGAGAACGCGTACATCGTGGGCGTCACGCAAGGCGACACCTTCGAGTGGAAATCCTTCGACACGCGCATGACGCAAGGTGGAGGTGGCGGCGGAGGTGGCGGCGGCGGAGGTGGCGGACTCGGCTTCTACAAACTCAACCTGACGGGCACGCCTGTGACATTCCCAACCCCAACCGCCGCACCAAGTTTAGGCGGAGGCAATTACATTGTCAAAGACGGCGATACAATTTCAGCCATCGCAAACGCGCACGGCATCACTACCGATGAACTGATGCAGGCAAATGGATTGAACGATGAAATGATCTTTATTGACCAGAAACTCATCATCCCCAACCCGAGTGGCAATCCAAACCAACCTTCTATCGGACAACAATACGAAGGACAGCGCGGCTTCTTGACAGTTAACATCTTCAATAAATCTGACGGCAGTCACAGAAGTGAATATTTTCTATCCATTAATAACCATGACGGGTTATATCCCTACGTGATACTGGAAGGCAATGGACTGGAACAACTACAAAATTATCACAACCGCCCAGTGGAAATTTGGGGCAAGGTTGTTCGCTATGACCAGCAATATGATATGCCTGTTGTAGAGGTTGAGCGGTTTGAAATTCCATTTCCCAACTTGCAATTCCAAATCATCAAAGGCACAGCCAAAGCCGCCGAGATAGAAGGTCAGACCGTTGTCCTTTTCACAACAGCGGATGGAACAACTTACGTTCAAATACTCAACGGTGGCGACATTGACACCAATATAATTGGCGATGGCTCGGAATATGCGATGATTTTAGAGGCGTTAATAGTTCCCGATGAGACTTATGGCGGCTACCCTACATTGCGAGTTTACAGCAGCGGACCAGCCATTAGTCCAAAGAATGGCAAGCCAGTGGAACTGACCATCATGTCAGACCAACCTTATATTTCAGATGAGCCAATCGCGCCAAGCCCAACAGAAGTTTATATACCGCCCACGCTCACCATCGACAACGTGGAACTGGTCTACTACATACCCGATCCGCGTTACATCACAACGGAACTGGTGATAGATCAACGTTACCTGCAACCCGCGTGGTTGTTCCACGGCCGCTACAGCGACGGCGGCGAATTTGAATATCTCATTCAGGCGGTGAAAGGCGAATTTCTGCTCCCAGAGATTGCGCCTTACACAGCACCGGGCTAAACAAAAAATATCGCCATCCGAAAGGTGGCGCTATTTTTTTAACGTATGACTCTACTGCAAAAAGGTCTTTAAACACGAAGGACACAAAGTACACGAAGGTTTTAATTAATGAAAAGGCTTTTCCTTTGTATCCCTTTGTGCCTTTGTGTTTAA
>VFKN01000149.1 GCA_009885525.1 Anaerolineaceae bacterium
CGCAGGGTTTCCTCGCAAACCGCCGCCGAGGACGGCGGCTGGAGCATAGGTTAATGACAACCTTTGCGTACACACAATGCTGCAGAGTGCCACACCTATGTAACAAAATCAGAATTGTAATTTATGCAACAAGCGGTAGAATTGAAAAATTAATGTCTGAGAAGCACGTTCTGGTTTATCTTTTTAATGAGGAAAAATAATGAAGCCGAATCTTTTTATCAGTTATTCACGCCGTGAAGTTGGTTTCGTGGACGACTTTGCTAATCAATTGGAACAAAAGGGATACAACTACTGGCTGGATTATCGCAGCCTTGTACCCGGCAAACCCTGGGAGGAACAGATCTATCAGGGGATCATGAATGCGGATATTATTTTACTGGTTGTTTCAAACGCATCCATCGCTTCTGAAAATGTGCGCATGGAATGGAAGCGTGTCATCGGGCAGAAAAAACGCGTTATCCTGCTCATCTTCGAGGCTGTGGATCTACCCGTGGAACTGGAAAAATATGAGTGGGTGGATTTTCGCGGGAATTACAACAACGCGCTGAACGAATTGGATCGCCAGCTGCAAATTCCAGAACAGGAAAAATATCCCGCGCCGCAGATGGGATTTAGAATCCCGCCGATTGCCTGGGTCGCGTGCGGATTAAGCGCGGTCATTGCATTGATGTCGCTGGGCGCGTTGTGGACTTTATTTATCCCTTTCATTCTCATCCCCTTGCCTTTCCGGATTATTAGCCGCAGCTTTCATTATTTACTTGTCGAGGCGTCGCTGATCATGCTGCCGCTGGCGCTGTATCTCACCTCGGATTTCACTGTCGATGCCGATGTTTATGATATAGCCCTCGGTCTTAGCATGGCTAGTATTCCCTTTGTGATCGCGCTGCTGCTTGTGCTGCGTTCAGCGGGTATGCAGCGCTGGGGCAAACCGGAAGCGCTCCGCCCATATGCGCCCGATCATAGTCACATGCCGGAATATCCGCCGCTGAAACCGGTCGCGTTCTTTATTGACCACGCGCCGCAGGATCGTACTGTGGCGCTGGAAATAGCGGAGACCTTCAAGGCGCACGGTCATCTCGAAGTAAAGGACGCAACTTCATCCAAGGCGGTCTTTATGCTGGTATCAACTTTCAAAGCGGATACAGAAGCGGATTGGAGCAAACAAATGCTTTATCCCGTGATCCTGCAATCGAACGAGAAACTTTCGCGGCAGCTTTCGCGCGTGCAGTGGCTGGATTTTCGCATGGGCGTGAAGAAACTTGACTCGGTCGCGAAGTTTTTATGTGAGCCCGAGATGCTGCTGCGCGCGCTGTGCATCCGCCCGACAGGCAGCCAGATGGTGCTGCCCACAACAGTTTTGTATCTCATCTATTTTATTGCGCTGCTGGCGGTAATTTGTATCGGCAGCTGGTTCCCGTATGTTATTCAATACCTGCCTGATATTGTTGAAAATCCCGATCTCGATGTTCCGATGATGCAGCTGGTCACCAGCCTGATCCTGTTCGGTGTGATCTCATTTTTTATGACGCGCCAAATAATCACCCGTAAAGGTCCCGCAGTTTCGTTTATCGGTTTGACAATTGGAATGCTGCTGCTCGGTGCGCTCATCTATTGGCAGGTATTGATCGATGCCTCTGTGCTTGACATTGTCGGCGCAGATGATCGCGGCTATTCCTCTTTTTATCCCGGCTATTTTTATATGTTCGGCAGCCTCGTGATGGTGATCTATCTGTTCATCAAACGCGCAGATTTAAGACGCTGGTTCCCGGCGAAAAGCAAAGGATAAGGATGAATAAAAGCACTCCGTTGGTTGAGTAGCCCCGCATGTTCTTCGCGGGGCGTATCGAAACCAACACATGATAGTCAAACCTAAAATCAAAAGTAAACCTTTCACTGGTGGTTTCGACACCGCACTGCACCAAACGCAGTCCGGTGCAGTGTGCGCCCTTCGCAAAGAACGCTCAGGGCTACTCAACCACCGAGTATTGCACTCACTATTCTCTAATCATCCACTCTCTACTCATCTCATCATCGGTTATACTTTGCACCGCTTATGACCGACCACATCCGAAACTTCTGTATTATTGCTCATGTAGACCATGGCAAATCCACGCTCGCCGATAGACTCCTGCAACTAACCGGCACGATCTCCGACCGCGACATGTCCGCGCAAACGCTCGACTCGATGGATCTCGAACGCGAAAAAGGCGTCACCATTAAATCCTCTGCGGTGCGCATGTTTTATACCGCCAAAGACAATCAAAAATATGAACTCAATCTGATCGACACCCCCGGACATGTGGACTTCGGTTACGAAGTCAGCCGCGCGCTGAAAGCCTGTGAAGGCGCGATTCTCGTGGTGGATGCGACTCAGGGCATCGAAGCGCAGACTCTCGCGAATCTTTATCAGGCGCTCGACGCTGACCTGACCATTGTCCCCGTCATCAACAAAATTGATCTGCCCTCCGCGCGCCCCGACGAAGTGGCGGAAGATGTCGGCTCGCTGCTCGGCATGGACCCGATGGACGTGATTCAAATTTCCGCGAAGGAAGGCTTGAACATTGAAGAGGTCATCGAGTCGGTTATCCTGCGCATCCCGCCGCCCAAAGACGTGGACGACAAACCCGTCCGCGCGTTGATCTTTGATGCGCATTACGATTCCTATAAAGGCGTCATCGCGTATGTCCGCATCGTGGAAGGCAAGATCAAATCCACCGATGTGCTGCGCATGTTGGCGACCAAATTGGATCTGCGCCCCGTCGAGATCGGCATCTTCGTGCCGGGCATGCAGCCGGTTCAAACGCTCGGCTCGGGTGAAGTGGGATACATCGCGACCGGATTTAAAACCGTGCACGAGTGCCGCGTGGGCGATACGATCACGCTCGCATCCGCCCCCGCCGATGAACCGCTGCCCGGATATTTCACGCCCAAGCCGATGGTCTTCGCGGGTATCTATCCCGTTGACGCGGATGATTACACCACGCTGCGCGAATCGCTCGACAAGTTACAACTCAACGACGCGTCTTTAACTTTCCAACCGGAGACTTCGCAAGCGCTCGGTTTTGGTTTCCGCGCCGGTTTTCTGGGTCTCTTCCACATGGAAATTATTCAGGAACGCATCGAACGCGAATATGATTTGAACGTTTTATTCACCGCGCCTTCGGTCGAATACGAAATTTTGATGATCGCCGATGAAGTCATCAAAGTGGATTCTCCCGCCGAGTTGCCCGACCCAAGCAAGATCGTCGAAGTCCGCGAACCGTGGATGAACATCGAGATCATCACGCCCATTGATTATTACGGCCCCATCATGGAACTCGTCACCAAGCGCCGCGGCATTTTCAAGAAACAGGAATATCCCGCGCCGCATCGCGTGCAGCTCGATTTTGAAATTCCGCTTTCCGAAATTATTATTGACTTCTTCGACCATTTGAAATCGCGCACCAAAGGCTACGCCTCGCTCGATTATCAATTCCTCGAATATCGCGCCGACACATTGCAGAAACTGGAAATCCTCGTCAACGGTGAGCCGGTTGATGCGCTCGCGACTATTGTCCACGAGAAGGACGCCTTCCATAAAGGTCAGCGGCTCATCACCAAACTCAAGGATTTAATTCCGCGCCAGTTGTTCGATGTGGCGGTTCAAGCCTCATCCGGCGGAAGAATTATCAGCCGCGCCAATGTCAAAGCCACGCGCAAAGATGTGCTCGCCAAATGTTATGGCGGCGACATCTCACGCAAAAAGAAACTGCTCGAGAAACAGAAGAAAGGCAAGAAGCGCATGAAGATGGTCGGCAGTGTCGAAATTCCACAGGATGCGTTTATGGCGGTGCTTAAGTTGGATGATGAATAAGGCAAGTTATCAGTTATCAGTGATCAGTTGCCAGTAATCAGTAACGCTTCAGGCATGTCACTCTTCGCTGCGCTTAGAGTGACAATCGTAAATCCAAAATCGTAAATCGTAAATTGCCTGTGGTAATATAACGCCATGAAGAAATTACGACCGAGAGTGCGCGCTCTCAAACTTGCAAAGGAAGTCCGCCAGCGTTTGACCAAGGAACTGGGAAAGCCTGTCAAGGTGGTTATGTTCGGATCGCAAGCGCGCGGCGATGCGTCCAAAGATTCTGACATTGACCTGCTTGTGATAGTCCCTGCCGTAGATACTCAAATCCGCAAAAAGATTTCCGGCATTACGTGGGAAATCGGACTCGACGCTGGAAAAGTCATTTGCGCCATTCCTACTACGAAAGAAAAAATGAAGAAATATTCGTTTCTTCCCTTTTATCAAAACGTCAAACGTGAAGGCGTTGCCGTATGACGCCCTCGTTCTCCAATAAAAAAGCATTAATTCAATATCGAATGGAGAAGGCGGACAAAACATTAAATGACGCCCGCGCTTTATTTAAGCAAGACGGAACTCCTTCCAGCATTGTCAACCGCGCTTATTACTCCATGTTCTATGCCGCGCTTGCTATACTCGCCACCGTCGAACAGGAGCCGTCAAAGCATAGCGGAGCGCTTGCCTTGTTCGACCAATATTTCATAAAGCCCAACCTCCTGCCAAAAGAGATGGGGAAATTCCTGCATCAGGCTTTTGATATGCGGCAAACGGGAGATTACGAAGAAGAAACCGAGCTCACTAAAGAAGACGCCAAAGAAACTTTGGAAGCAGCTGTGAAATTTGTTCAAACAATCGAAGAAAAACTATCCAAAGATAACGCACTCTAATCGTAAATCCAAAATCGTAAATCGAAAATTAAAATGTCCCAATTCCTAAAAGACTCAAAACGCTGGCTGCCCGGCGCGTTGATCAGCATCGCGCTGATTGCCGCCATTCTATATTTTGTCGACTTCAACGAAATGCTGCAAGCCCTGCGCAACGCGGATTATCGCCTGATCGCGCTTTCAGCGGCGCTGTCCTTCGTATGGATGGGCATCCGCGCCAAAGTTTGGCAAACCCTGCTGCGCGACAGACCGACTTATAAAGACGTGCTCTTCACCGCGGGCGAAGGCTATTTGCTCAATAACTTTTTACCCTTCCGCCTCGGTGAATTCGGGCGCGCGTTTTTACTCAGCCGCAAATCCGGCGGGATGACCTTCAGCGAAATTCTCCCCACCATTGTCATCGAGCGCGTCGTGGATTTGATCTTCGCCGCGATGATCTTCCTCTTCTCGCTGCCCTACGTTGTCAACGCGGATAGTTCACCCGTTATGGGGTATGTGATCGGCGGCGTGATGATCTTCGGCCTGGCGCTGATGTATATCCTCGCGCGCAACTATCAGTGGGCGCTGGATTTATTCCACAAACTCAGCGCGCGCTTCCCGGTATTGCAAAAAGTCGGCGGCAGTTTTCTTGAATCATTCTTTCAAGGCTTGAGCGTATTAACCGACGGCTGGCTCTTCCTGCGCTTTTTATTTTGGATGACCCTCAACTGGGCGATTGCCCTGCTCGCATATTATTTGATGATCCTCGCCTACTTCCCGCAAGCACAGCCGATCTGGGCGGTCTTCGGGCTTGGCATGGCGGCTTTCGGCGGCGCGGTTCCCTCCGCACCCGGCGCAGTGGGAACTTTTGAAGGCGCGGTCGTCTTTGCGCTCACACGCTTCACACCCGATCAATCCACAGCGCTCGCGGCAGCCCTCACCATGCGCGTGTATAACTACCTCAACAGCGGCGTGATCGGCACTGTTGGATTATTAAGCGAAGGTCAAACGCTTTCGGGTGTTTATCAACAATTGACAAACTTTAGAAAAAAACAGGAGTCTGAATAAAATGAATCTGCCCCGTGAAAATAAAAATTCGGTATTTTATGCGCTGCTTGTCATTATCGTTGTTGGAGCAAGTATCTTTGGACTTCTTTTCGCGATCGGATTGGACAAGACCGGTTTTATCATGCTCCCATTGGCGGTGGTCTTTGCGATCTTCTCCATGGGTTTGTTATATCTGTCCGCGTCAAAGACTGTCGTCTCGGAAGATGAGGTTACCTCCAAAACCATGTTTAGCCAAAAGACATTAAAGTGGAGCGAAGTTGCCCGCGTATCCGGCAGCGGTCATGCTATCAAATTGCACAATTCAGATGGAGATGTGACCATCCCGATCAGCCCGCGGCTGGTTGGCTATCAGGAAATTGTTGAATGGCTCGGCGCGAAACGTCCCGACCTTTTTAATCAGCAGGAATACAGCCGCGTCCGCGTAAATTTATTGAGTATTCTGATGCAGTTGCTTGGCGGGCTAAGCCTTATCATTTTTGGCGTTCTCCCTTTTATCCTGGGCGATTATTCCAGTAGGGTCATCATCTCATTTATCGTTATCATTCTGATGGGATTCTATATTATTGGGGCGGCGCTCCTTGCGCCGTGGTCTATATCCATTCAGGGAAAAACCATTGAGATCGGTTATCTCTTCAGCCGTAAAACATTGACCGTCCACGACGTTTCATCCGTTTATCTTGGCTACAGCCAAACCCGTCGCGGCCGCAGGAATTATTATGTGCAGATCTCAAAAAGGGAAGGCCGCGCTGTTCGCTTTTCCAGTTTAAAACCCAGCATGCCTATTGCTTACCTTGTCTTCAAAAACTGGCATACGCAGGGCACGCAAATTAATCCGGCAATCCAACCCAATTAATTATGACAAACAACTATCTCATCACAGGCGGCGCGGGCTTTATCGGATCGAACTACGTCCACCGCTTACTCATGCGCGGCGAAAAAGTTACAATCTACGATAATCTCGCGCGCGCTGGTGCGCCTCGCAACCTCCATTGGTTGAATCAAACCTTCGGCGAAAATTCGTTCACCACCATTATCGGCGACGTGCGCGACGCGGAAAAAATCGCGGAAGCCGCCCGCAGCGCGGATATCATCGTCCACCTCGCCGGTCAGGTCGCGGTCACAACCTCCGTCACCAATCCGCGCGACGATTTTGAATCCAATGCGCTGGGCACATTCAACGTGGTCGAAGCCGCGCGCTTATCGGGACGCAATCCCATTTTGATTTACGCCTCCACCAATAAAGTCTACGGCGGCATGGAAGATGTGGAATTGTTTGAAGAAGAAACACGCTGGCGTTACAAAGATTTAATCAACGGCTGCCCCGAAACACAGCCGCTGGATTTCCACTCACCGTATGGATGCAGCAAAGGCACCGGTGATCAATATGTGCGCGACTACTCGCGCATCTATGGTCTGCGGTCAGTCGTCTATCGTCAGAGTTGCATCTATGGCACACGTCAATTTGGCGTTGAAGATCAAGGCTGGGTGGCGTGGTTTATCATCGCCGCGCTGATGGGCAAGCCGATCACCATTTATGGCGACGGCAAACAGGTGCGTGATATTCTCTTCGTGGATGATCTCTTGAATGCCTACGATCTCGCTGTCGAAAAAATTGACATCGCGCAGGGACAAGTCTACAACCTCGGCGGTGGACCTGATAACGTGATGTCTATTTGGGCAGAGTTCCAACCGAAGTTGGAAGGTCTACTCGGCGCACAGATTCCCGTCGCGCGCGGCGATTGGCGTCCCGGTGATCAGCGCGTCTTTTACGCCGATATCAGCAAAGCCGAAAAAGAATTGGGCTGGACGCCAAAGATCAACGTCGAAGCAGGCGTGCGTAAATTGTTTGAGTGGGTGAAGGAAAACAAGAGTCTGTTTTAAAATTGATACCAAGCAGGTCAAAAAATATTCACCACAGAGCGCACAGGGTTCACAGAGATTTAAAAGATTTTCTCCGTGTTCTTTGTGGTCTCTGTGGTAGAAGGAGCCACGATGAATTCAAAATTTAACAGGCGCGATTTTCTAAAACTGGCGGGCGCGCTTCCGCTTGGATTTTTTTCATCGAAGTTGGCAAAATCTTTTGGCTTGCGTGCCGATCAGCGCAAGAATGTCATCATCATTGTCTTTGATGCGTGGTCTGCAAATAATATTCCGTTTCATGGTTACAGCCGCGAAACGACTCCGAACATCAGCAAACTGGCGGAACGCGCAACGGTTTATCACAATCATTTTGCGGGGAGCAATTTCACATCACCCGGCACGGCAACTTTATTAACCGGCACACTCCCGTGGACGCATCGCGCCATGCTGCCCAATGGAACGGTCTCGGAAACATACGTGCATCGCAATATTTTTTCGGTGCTGAAAGATCATTACCGCGTTGCGTATTCACATAACGAATGGGTCAATACTTTCTTCTCGCAGTTTGCCGGTTACATTGATGAATGGCTGCCGAAGAGTCGTTTGTTTCTGCGCTCTTCCAACATGGTCATTCAGAGTCTTTTCAAAAAGGACAGCGATATATCCACAGTCGCATGGGGACGCAATATTAATATCAGTGATGGATATGCCTACTCATTATTTCTGTCACGTTTGATCTCCGCTTTTGATAATAAAAATAAGTCCGCATACAAACCCCGCTTTCCGCGCGGACTGCCCGTCTCGGATGTTGATCTCGACGATGGTTTCATCCTCGAAGACGCGATTGACTGGATCGGGGAGCGCGTCAAATCCATTGATGAGCCTTTCATGGGCTATTTTCATCTCCTGCCGCCGCATTCACCTTACAACACCGAGAAAAAATTTGCAGGCAATTTTCGCAGCGACGGCTATAAAGCCATTGATAAACCTTTGGATGTATTTCAAGCCGAAGGCGACCTCGATCTTTCTTTCAGACGCACATACTATGATGAATTCATCTTATATGTAGACAGCGAGTTTGGACGCCTGTTCAAGATGATGGAAGACGCGGGCGTGCTTGAAAATTCATATGTGATATTGACATCCGATCACGGCGAAATGTTCGAGCGCGGAATCAGCGGTCACATGACTAGCGCTTTATATCAGCCGGTTATCCGCGTCCCGTTGTTGATCTTTGAGCCGGGCAAATCTGAACATCGCGATATTTACACGCCCACCAGCGCCATTGATATTCTGCCCACGCTCGCACATTGGAACAACTTGCCGATTCCTGATTGGGCGGAAGGAAAAGTATTGCCGCCATATCAGCCTGCAGATTTAGCCGATAGAAGCCTTTACGCGCTTCGATCTTATACAACGGAAAAAAATTCCCCGCTTGAGCAGGCATCGGTCTCCTTGATGAAGGGACACTATAAACTCCATTATTATTTTGGCTATTCAGAACTTAAGGGGAATGAGCTTGTGAAACTGTACGACATTGAATCCGACCCCGAAGAGATGAATGATTTGTCCGCTTCGCAAAAAGATGTTGCCAATAAAATGCTGCTCGAACTAAAAGCAAAACTGGCGGATGTGAATAAACCGTATTTGTAAAAGAAGCGCCGGAAATCTTCCGGCGCTTCTTTATTTCAACCATGCTACATTTTCGGCAACGATATTTTGAACGTCGAGCCTTTGCCTTTTCCCTCAGACTCTGCCCAAACTTTGCCGCCTTGTGCTTCGATCAAACCTCTTGCGATCGGCAGACCGATGCCGAGCCCGCCATGGCTGCGCGAGTTCGGCGGCTCGACCTGATAGAACTCTTCGAAGATCTTATCCAGTTTATCAACGGGGATGCCGATGCCGCGATCCTGCACCCACGTCAGAATGTTGTTGCCCTGTTCCACCGCGCCAATCACGATTTCGCCGCCATCCGTTGAGAAGCGAATGGCGTTGTTAAGAATATTGACGTATGCCAGGATTGTCTTTTGCATATCCATATCGACATAGATCGGATCATCCCCAAACGCGTAGACCAATTGCAAATCCTTGCGCGAGGCCGGGTATTTGATCTCGTCAATGGAGAAATTCAAGATGTCCTGAACGGAAACTTTAACAGGTTTCAAACCCAGGTCATCGGATTGCAGCAGGGTCAGGTTGCTCATTTGGTCGAGCAGCGCGCGCATTTGCTCTGCCGCGTTAAGCACATGATTGGCATTCTCCGAGTTCTCGCCCTGAGAATCCTGCTGAAGGAAAGTCGCGTACCCGATGACGATGCCCAGTGGCGTGCGCAATTCATGGGAGGCAATCGCCAGGAAATTGCTTTTGATCTGATTGGTGTCTTTTACTTTTTCCAACGCGCGCTGCGTCGCCTTTAGCAGCCGCGCGTTGTTGATGGCGATCGCGGCATGCGCGGCAGTAACCGACAAAATCGCCACGTCGCTATCGGTGAAAGCACCTTCGCGTTTATTGACCGCCTCCAGCACACCCATCACCCGATCCTTGATGGGCATAGGCACACCGAGCAGAGACTTGGTCTTGAATTTAATATGATCGGCAACAAGCGAATAGTGGCGCGGATCCTGTTCCACGTTATTCAGCACCATCGGTTGGTTGGTGCGGAAAATTGTCCCTGCAAGGCTGCCCTCGATCGGCACGGGGATCTTCGCCAGCTCCGCAGGGTCAGAACCTGTTGCGGCGGCGAAGAACAAGCGCGGATTCTTTTCGTCGTACAACAGGATGGACGCGGCCTCACACTCCAGCAATTCGGTTGCAGTAGCCGTAATGAGGTTGAGCAATTCATTCAGGTCGAGTGTTGAGTTCAGCGTTACGCTTAACTCAACCAAACGGAAGAGCTGTTTATGGCGACCTTCAAGACTTCTAAGTTGTCCGGTTTTGGAGAGTACAGTCATGGACACAGTGTACCGTTTTTTTTGGTGGAATTCAAGACCCATTTTGCAATTGCAATGACATTCTCCACTTGACCTTCACCCTGTACCGTCCTACAATTCAACTGTCTGACAAGTTCAAAATTTCACTCTCAAAAGGAGAAACACAATGACCGACTTTTTATTTCGCGGCGATCTCGCCAAACTTGACCCCGATGTTTACGAACTGACCCAACTCGAGGCGGAACGGCAAGCCCGCAAGTTAATTCTGATCGCGTCAGAATCCACAGCGCCGATGGCGGTGCGCGAGGCGTTATCTTCCGCCTTCCAAAATATTTACGCGGAAGGTTATCCCGATGAAGAATCACGCTGGATGGATGACGAAGAAATTTTGGATTACCCCGCGCGGCTTGCGAATTATCGCCGCAACAGCGATCCGCGCTATTACAAGGGCGTGGAATATGCAGACGCGGTGGAAGCGCTTGCCCGACGGCGCGCCGCGCAAACTTTCGCAGCCAATGGGGTTACTGCGGATCAAATATTTGTCAACGTTCAAGGTTTATCCGGCGCAGCCGCGAATAACGCCGTGTATCACGCGCTGATCAACCTCGGCGATACCGTGATGGGATTAAATCTTTTGCATGGCGGGCATCTCTCGCATGGTTCATCTGTTAATCGCAGCGGCAAGTGGTATAAGGCAGTGCATTACACGATTGACGCAAACGAAAAAATTGATTACGAAGCCGTGCGCGCTTTGGCATTGGAAAATAAACCCAAATTGTTGATCGCGGGCTACTCATCTTATTCATGGGTGCCAGATTGGAAGAAGTTCCGCGAAATTGCGGATGAAGTCGGCGCATACTTCCTCGCGGATATTTCCCACATCGGTGGACTGGTTGCTGCGGGAGTAGTTCCTTCCCCAATTGGATTCGCGCATGTGGTCATGTCCACCACGCATAAATCCATTGACGGTCCGCGCGGCGCAGTGCTGCTGACAACCGACGCGGCGATTGCGAAGAAAATTGACAAGGCTATTTTCCCCGGCGAGCAGGGCGGTCCGCATGTGAATGTGTTCGCGGCGCTTTCTTTAACTTTTAAATTGACACAGACCAAGCAATTCAAGAAACTGCAAGAGCAAACGCTTAAGAATGCCAAAGCCATGGCGGATCAATTCGAGAAGCGCGGATTGCGCGTGCCCTTTGGCGGCACCGATACGCATCTCGTCAACGTGGATTGCACCAGCGTGGTCGGCGTGGACGGTACAAAACTCAGCGGCGATCAGGCTTCTCGCATTTTGGATTTGGTCGGCATTGTCATTAATCGCAACACGATTCCCGGCGATAAGAATTCTATGGATCCTTCGGGCATTCGCCTCGGCACGCCGTGGATCACGCAGCGCGGATTTGATGAGAAGATGACCCGCGAACTCGCGGACATCATGGCGGATGTTTTGCTGGCGTGTGCGCCGCATTCTGTGGACACTGTGAAGAAAGGCAAGCAGCGCCGCGCGAAATTGGACTTCAATGTGTTGAACGCCGCACGTTTGAAGGTTAGAAAGTTGAGTGAAAAAGCGGGGATTGATTTCAAATATAAAAAGAGCGGCTACCCACATTATTATTTCGTGGATGATAAATCCACGAGCGGCGTGTTTGAGTTGAGCGGACAGCGTGTGCGTCAGGTGTTGGATTATGCCGCGTCAAGCGATCTCTCCGCGTTGAAGAATGGCAAAGCGCAAGCGACATCCATTGCGACTCCGAAGGGTGTTGTGAAAGGCACGTTGTTGAAAGTGGATGATATGACCTATCAGCTGCAAGTGCCGGCGGCGAAGGCGGGCGTGGTCGGTACATGGCTGCGCGATATGTCCGATGGATATATGTCATTCAATTTGGATGGCGCGAAAGATTTTTCCGCGTCACGCATGCCGGGTCCCTTTGTGGTCGCGGATGCGAAGAAGAAGATCAAGGATGTGGCGGGGAATCCCGTAGGCGCAGATAAACCCTGGTTCCTTGGAATCAAATCGGTGGGAGAAAAAGAAGCGTTGCCCTCCTTCCAGTGGAATGAAGTTGAAGGTGAACTCAAGAAGACGGCGCTGAATCAAACACATCGCGATTTGGGCGGCAGAATGGTTCCGTTTGCGGGTTGGGAAATGCCCGTGCAGTATTCGGGCATTTTCGAGGAGCATCTTGCCACGCGCAATGCGGCGGGCTTGTTCGATGTTTCGCACATGGGCGCGTATGATGTGCGCGGCGCGGATGCGGCTTCGTTCCTCGATACGGTCTGCGGCAACGACTGCGGCGGCTTGCAGCCCGGCGAGTCTTTGTACACGC
>VFKN01000061.1 GCA_009885525.1 Anaerolineaceae bacterium
GGAAAATCATCGATGCGTTCAGTTGTAATTGTGGCTTCTGCGGTCATCCACCAAGCTTATCAGGAAATTCAGGATTTCAAAAAAAATTCAGCGAATGGACAGTTACAATGCTGGTGAACTTGTATTAAACAATGTAGTTGTCAACGACAACACCAGCGAAACAACCGGTGGTGGTATTGCCAATGCAGGCAAATTGACTGTTGAAGATGATGGCACTTTAACTGTCACTGGCAATTCATCTACCGTAAAAGGCGGTGGTATTTATAATACCTCCACTGGCACAGCCATCCTGACCAACACAACCATCGAGAGTAATGCATCTTTTGATGGCGCTGGTATCGCAAATGAAGGCAATATAACCCTGGAAACCAGCAGCGTGATTCAAAAGAACACCACTTCCGATTTTGGCGGAGGTATGTATAACTTCACCAACGGTGTGGCAACTATAAACGGGCAAGTTATCGAAAATAGCGCTGTAAAGGGAGCAGGAATATTCAACACTGACGCGGCCACTTTGATGGTCACCGGCAAGATCCTGCGTAACGATGGAACCAGTCACGGCGGCGGTTTTTATGTAGAAAATGGGACTGTCAACTTGAACAACGCAGAAGTCACCGAGAATGATGCCAATGTTGGCGGCGGTATGTATGCCAATGGAGGAAGCATTACCATCACAAACACCTTCATCAAGGCGAATACTGCCAATAATGGCGGCGGGATCGAGATCACCAACAAGGGCAATGTCAAGGTTATTGGCGGTGAAATCTCCATGCATGATACGCCAAACGATGGCGCTGCTATCCGCAATGCTGGCAATTTGGTTATCATAAATACAACCCTCCTGCAAAACAAGGCAAACAATGGGGCAGGTTTGTTTGTCACGGGTAACGGTACAAGCGTTATCCAAGGCGCCATCTTCAAAGATAATCTGGCAACCAATGGAGCTGGTATCTTCAACCGCGGCGATATGAACGTGACCAGCAGCGATTTCCAAAACAATCAAGCCAAGAATCAAGGAGGCGGAATTTTCAATGGCACTAAAGGCGATAAAGTAACCACCTCATGTTTTGTGGGAAATATCGCTTCGCAAGGTGGAGGTGTGTTCAGCGGTTTTGACCTTTCCGCCATCAACAATTACTGGGGATCTGACAGTGGCCCGTCAGGTGATGGATTAGGCATTGGCGACTCGATCAACAAGAATGTGCTTTATACTCCATTTAGTACAACTCGCTGTACACCTATTGAGATTTCAATCCCGATAATTCCTACACAATCTGCCACTTCTACGCCAGAAACTTCCACGCCATCTGCTACGCCTACGCTGGAAACTCCAACATTATCTGTCACCTCTACGCTAGAAACACCCACGCCATCTGACACGCCTACGTTGGAAACTCCAACATTAACACTGCCTACTACTACATTTACACCAACTTCAACTCCAACACCTACTTCCACAGCAACAGATACGTTTACGGCAACATCCACACCTATTTCCACAGCAACAGCTACATCCACGGCTACTCCACAGCCACCCACAGAGCAAACTTTAACAATACACTCGCAACCGGCAAATGATGGCTGGATTTGGCGTAACCAGAAAAACAGGGCAACAACAAACAAACTGTCAACCGCCATTCAGGTTAGCACTACCACGAACGGGCAGCAGTACAGGTCAATACTCTCCTTCGACACATCATCTTTGCCAGATGATGCTGTAATTACCTCTGTGGTTTTGAATCTCACCAGCGCACGCAATACAACCGTCAATTCTTTGGTAGTAGATATTAAAGACGGCTGTTTCAATGGAAGTTGCGCGCTAACGGTTCAAGACTACAATGCAGCCGCCAGCCAAAGTAAGGCTGGAATCTTTACCGCTATCAGTGGATCAAACTCGTACGTTGCTGAAATTGGAAGCTCCGCGCTAAGTTTTATTAACCCCAAAGGAATTACTCAATTCCGCATTCGGCTTGAACTACCTATTTCGCAAAAATTGAACCAAATACTAACTTTCTACAGCGGCAATTGGCAAACAGCGAATCAACAGCCCGTGATCGAGGTCAAGTATTACATTCCATAACAAACAAAATATTACGCAAAAGACACCCCTTGAAATTCAAGGGGTGTCTTTTTATTGCATCAACTTAAATTTCTACACTTTTTTACATAACTACTCCTGATCTCAAAAAAATTAACCCGCTTTCGCAACGTCACTGCACTTTGCTTGTAATACACTCAGCATCACAGAAAGCGAGTAACACCATGAAAACTTTAAACATCCATTCAAAGATCATATACTGGCTTGCGCTCATTTCGTTGTTCGGCATTGGCGCAAATATGCCCATTTCCAATCGTAATCAAACAGATCGCATCGTTTTCGCGATGATCGGGGATTACGGGAGCGCGGGTCAGCCAGAAGCAGATGTTGCCAACCTCGTAAAAAGTTGGAGCCCTGATTTTATTGTCAGCGTTGGAGATAATAATTATCCAAATGGCGCGCTATATTCCATAGACAAAAATATCGGTCAGTATTATCACGATTACATCTACAAATATAAAGGAAAATATGGAAAAGGCTCAGACACGCGACGCTTTTTTCCCGCCCTGGGAAATCACGACTGGCACAACAACAGCATAAATCCATACATCAATTATTTTAATCTGCCGGGCAATGAACGCTACTATGATTTCACATATGGTCCCGTACATTTCTTCATACTGGATAGCATCAAAAATGAGCGGGATGGGAATTCAGCCGCATCCGCGCAAGCGAAGTGGCTGCAAAAAAAAATGGCGGCTTCCACCTCGCAATTCAATATTGTGGTCACACATTACGCGCCTTACTCATCGGGTGAGCATGGCGCAGTCCCTTTCATGCAGTGGCCATTTAAAGAATGGGGCGCGGATGCTGTAATAGCCGGGCACGACCATGATTACGAAAGGCTGCTCGTAAACGACCTGCCCTATTTTGTAAACGGACTCGGCGGCGATGAACTGGCGCAATTCAGGTCGAACATTCTGCCTGAAAGTCAGATCCGCTACAATGAAAATTATGGCGCGATGCGCGTTGAAGCCACAAGCACATTTATGAAATTTCAATTTTATTCGCGCGATAATATTTTGATCGACGAATACACACTGGGAGACGACACGCTAAATGTGACCACGATCCAACGCGCGGATTCGAATCCCACGCATATTGCCAGCGTAACGTATCGGGTCAACTTCTCCGAGTCTGTCACCGGCGTGGATATTTCCGATTTTTCGTTAGCCGCAAATAGCATCAACGATGCAGTGATAAATAACATCACAGGAAGCGGCGCGGAATATTTAGTGACGGTCAGCACCGGAACAGGTAACGGCACACTGCGCCTCGATCTTGTGGACGACAACAGCATCACCAACGAAGCGGGCGAATTGCTCGGCGGCGAAAATCTCGGCGATGGAAACTTTACGGGTGAGACTTATATCATTTCAGATGAGATACCAACATCCCCATTCACACCAACACTGCTCACTCCCGCAAACGGAGCAACACTCAGCACGCGATTTATTTTTACCTGGATAAAAATCAGCAGCGCGACGCGCTACGAAATTCAAATTGATAACAACTCCAATTTTTCCTCCCCAGAATGGAATCTACTGCGAAGCGTTCCAAATTATCAGGTAGCATCCATGCCTAGAAAAACGAGCTACTATTGGCATGTCCGCGCAAAAGACGCAAGTGGAATTTGGAGTGAGTGGTCAACGGTGTTTAAGTTGAACGTGCCTTAAAGAATGGAATTTTCTTGCGGTGAAACACCTGCCATTCGATCATCAAAATCAGCAGGGCAAGACCCGCAAGCCATTTCCACAACTCAAGCAAGCCGACTTGCTTCGATACGGCGGGAGTGACAGCCTGACTGCCGATGTGCAATTCCGCGCGCGGCTGGATATCAGATTCGGATGGGTCAAATAGGTTTACAGCGAAATATTCCGCGCGGTTTGAATTTTCGGCGACGAAGTTCACAGCGTAGAAACCAAGTTCATTTGTCTGGCTGAAAATATTTTGACCGGGCGCGAGTGTGTAAAGTTGATTCGAGGGCGAGGCAACTACAACTTGTTTTGCATCTGTTTGCGGGGTGATGATAAGGCTCTCACCTGCCTGCAAAGACTGTGACGAGTCAAACGCGCTGGGCGGAGCGAGATAGTTAATGAGGTTGGAAAATAAAATGGGATATGCGATCTGCAAAGGCAGGTCGCTTTCGCGCAGGTCAAAACTCAAACTGGCTACGCGCTGCCCGTTTTTTTCACCGGCAAATACCAGCGGATTGGAATCGGATTCGATCAAGACGGTCATCCAATTGGGGGCGGTGATTTTACGCGCCTGCAAAACGTGGACAGTTTTCCAATCTACATAACGGGTCAGCGTGTGCTCTTTGACTTGAACATTATTAATTTCTTTAAATGATTCGCCCACATCAAAAAGCAGATTGGTTGTTGGGTTGATTAACAACAAATTTGAGTTTGGTAATTTTTCGGGAATATAGCCATCAAAGATATATAAGTCAAATGGCTCATTGGGGATTTGCAAAGTTCCGTCAGCGGCGGGCAGGGCGCGGAAGGGTTGAATACCGGGGAGGGAAGATAACAGCTGCTCCAGAAATAAATTCCCTTTTGAGACAAGCAGCGCGCGCCTCGCGGACGAGGATCGATATACGGCGAAGGCGGTATCATCGAGCGAGAGGGAATCTAATCGGGCTGCGGAATCCAGATTTGAAATATTTGCTTTATATATAGCGCTGGCTGTGGGAAGATCGTCCAGTGAAATGCTGTTTTGCGAATGCGCCGCGACATCGATTTGGCGCGCCAGAAAAAGTTGATCGCCGATGTATAACGAAAAAATAATATTGCGATCTTTGCCGCTGTAATTTTTTATCTCCGCAAAAAGTTGCGGCTTGCCTTTGGATGCGCGCAAGGCGAGCGCAGAAATGGCAAGGTTGTCGTTTGAGTCACCGATGGAAATGTAGCGCACATCGCCGGGGAAAGCAGGCAAGCCGCTTTCGGGAAGTCCGCCATCAGAGATGATGATCACCGTGGATTTTGAGTTGCTGCGCGACGCGCCCGCCGCCAACGCGAATGCCGCATTCCAATCCGCGCCGCCTTGCGTGGGCTGTGATTTATTCAATGCGGACTTCAACAAGGTTTTATCGGTTTCGGAAGCGATCAATGTTTGCGGCGTTTGCCCGACAAGAATCAAGGTCATGGATGAATCGCTGGAGAGTCCATTGATTAATGCCAATGCAGATTTTTGCGCTTCTTCAAAACGATTCGGCAAAACATCTATCGCGTTCATCGAAGCGGATGCATCTAATAAAACGATGACCGCCCCCGAAGCGACGACTTTGGTTTGCAGCGCAGGACGCGCCAAAGCAAAGATCAGCGCGGCGAGAATCAATAATTGCAGAAATAATAAAAGGTTGCGTTTGAGTTTTTGCCAGGGCGTGTTGGCTTGCTTGTCACGCAGAATTTTTTCCCACAACATGGTCGAAGAAACCTGCGTCTGCTTGCGGCGCAGTTTGAGCATGTAAAGCAAAATGATGGGGATGGCGAGCGCACTGAGCGCGAGGGCGATGGGTGTGAGAAATTGCATTTTATTTTATATATGCTCCGTTGGTCGAGTAGACATGAGCCGCACTTTGGCGAATGTCGTACCGAGACAAACTGTGGTTTATATATGCGTGGTGGTCTCGATACGGCGGCGGTGGTTGAAGCGCTGCAAGGACATATCGAATCCGCCGCCTACTCGACCACCGATTTTCACTTCACGACTCCCGCTTTTCTCATTTCAAGCATGAGAACTTGATCCCACGCTTTATCGGTGACCAGATCTAAATATTTGATGCCATGTTTGCGGCAATCGGCTTGCGTGGATTGAATCCACTCGTGCACGCGGGTGCGGTATAGATTGCGCAAGCCGCCGTCAATTGAAACTTCCTGCTTCGTATTGGTTTCGATATCAACGAGTTGCAAATCGCCTGCCAGTTGCGGATCAATTTCATCGGGGGCGAGGATGTGCAGCAGCGCGGCTTCATGTCCACGCCCGAGGAGTTGGCGCAGACCCGTTTCGTAGCCATCCTCGACGAGTAGATCGGAAATCAAAATGAGCAATCCTGCGCGGCGCGGCTTGACCGAATATTCGCGCAGGGAAATATTAAGATTTGTTTTGCCATCCGCTTCGAGGGATTCTAAGAAGCGGAATAAACGCGGCAAGGCATATCCTCCGCGTGAAGGACCAAATTCAGCGGCGACTTGTCCGCCTTGTAGTAATCCTACTGAAAGCAAGTCGCCCGATGAGAGCGCAATTGCGCCAATGCCCGCCGCGAGTTTAAGCGCATATTGAAATTTATTCTGCTCGTCTGCGCCCCAATTCATTGAGCGCGAACCGTCGATCAAAATATAAACCGCGAGGTCTTCTTCTTCCTCAAGTAATTTGATGAACGGCTTTTCCAGCCGCGCGTAAATGTTCCAATCCAAACGGCGCAGGTCATCGCCTGCGGTGTAGTTGCGATAGTCCGCGAACTCCACGCTGCTACCGCGCCGCGCGGAACGCCGCTCGCCTTTGATCGCGCCGGAGCGCACTCGCGAGGCGACAAGGGTGAGTTGATTTATCTTGCGGAGAGTCTGTTCATCAAAAATCATGGAAGGCTGAAGGTCAAATGAGTGCGTAAGTTGAGTTATATTTTCTTTTGTTTCGCGCCGTGACAATTTTTATACTTGCGCCCGCTTCCGCATGGACAGCGAGCATCCGGCGCTGTATTTGAAAAATCCACAGTCCTGGTTGGGCGTCTCCAGCGTGGAATGCCCGCATACAGCTTGTTTAGTGTGTCTTCATCTTCGAAGATTTTATAATCATCCAGTTCTTCGTCTTCATCGTCATCTTCGTCATCTTCGTCATCATCTTCGAAGTCGTCATAGTCAATAGGTTCAGGTCTATAGGGTGGGAATGAATTAATCGTCTTTACTACCCGATCAACGAATGTAATAAAAATGAAGATCCCCGCCAAGCCAAGCGCGGTTGACGAAAACAAACCGAACCCGGTCAGGTAATTGATGGCCCAGCCTATACCGTAGGCCATCAAAATAAACAATCCGCCGCCAACGGTCAACGCAAGGAATGTAAGTAGTACGATTATAAGAATTGTTACGATCATTTTTTATCTCCAAAAATAAAGATGTGATCTGACGTTGAATCAATTCCTTTTCGGCGGGCTGGTCTCGATAGGCTCAACAACCAAACCCCGCTCATCAAAAAAAACAAATTAAATTATACAGCCTTCATCTCTGCGACCAATTCATTAATCACATCGTCCGCTTTTATTCCTTCTGCTAATCCATCAAAATTTAATAACAAACGATGTCTTAATGCGGCACGCGCCACCGCATGAACATCCTCAAACGCTACGTTATATCTGCCCGCCATCAACGCCGTGACTTTTGCACCGAGAACAAGCGCCTGCCCGCCGCGCGGAGAGACTCCGTAGCGGACATATTTTTTCACCAGCGGAGATGCGTTCACATCTTCGGGATGTGTGGCGAGCATGAGTTTGGCGATATATTCTTTCACATGTGAAGCGATGGGAACTGTCCGCGCCAATGCGCGCATTTCGACAATCTCCGCGCCGGTCACAGCATTGGAAGCAGACGGCGATTCTTTGCCGGTTGTGCGATCTAAAATCTCAACCATTTCGCTGACGTTTGGCAATTCCACGTTGACCTTGAAGAAGAAGCGATCCAACTGCGCTTCGGGCAATGGATATGTCCCCTCCATCTCCAGCGGATTTTGAGTCGCCATCACAAAAAATGGCTGTTCAAGTTTATAGGTCTGATGCGCCACGGTGACTGAAGCCTCCTGCATGGCTTCGAGCAGCGCAGATTGAGTCTTCGGCGTGGCGCGATTGATTTCATCCGCTAAAATTAAATTTGCAAATATCGGTCCTTCGCGAAAGCGGAACTCGCGCTTGCCATTGTCATCGCTGAGCATTTCGGTGCCGATAATATCCGCGGGCATCATATCTGGCGTGAATTGAATGCGCGAGAATTTCAAATCCAGCGCCTGCCCCAACGTGCGGATCAACATCGTCTTGCCGAGTCCCGGCACGCCTTCGAGTAAAACATGTCCGCCCGCGAGGATGCTCACCAACACATTACGCACCACCTCGCCCTGCCCGACGATCACGCGCCCGACTTCGCTTTCGATTCTAGTTGCGTCTTCTAAAAATTTTTCAGGGGATAATGTCATCGTTGCTCCATCATATGGTATGTAAACATGTATACAAGTACACAGGTATTTGAATCTGTCTACGTGTCTACATGTTTACATATTTACTTTTTCACGGCTGTATCGAACTAAAATAATTCCGCACAATTTCCATAAACTGCGAAGGCACATTGCCATTCTCAATGGCTTGACTGTTGACCTGATTGTATTGCCCATACACTTCACTGTAAGGCACGAGGCTCTGACCATCGGTTGCGGTGGTGGGACTTGTGCCGATCACTTCGCCTTCATTACCCGAGGTCGGCAAGCCGAGCGTATCTCCGCCCGTGCCGCCGAAAAGTGGAGGCGCATAAATTTGTTCATAAGCGGATTCGCCGCCATCGCCCGCGCCGTTATTTTGCGGGATGGGAGAACTGCCCGTCTCGCTGCCTGCCTGATTGGAATCAGGCGCATCACCCGACCCCGAGCCAGAACCCGCGCCGCTTTGCGTCCCCGCCGGATTTCCCTGATTACCCTGCCCTTGCGCGTTTTGACTTCCGCCCGCCGCGAGCATTTGACTCGCGCTCGATTGCATCTGCCCCGCGGCTTGACTCGCCGCCTGCGAAGCCGCCGCCTGTTGAGCAACTTGAGTCATTTGTTTCGCCGCGTTATTCATGGATTGCTGCGCATTCGCCAGATCACCTGCACGGATTTTATCCGCTGCGTCTTTCAACTGCTGCGCCATTTGTGGGTTTGATGAAGCGAGTCCGTCTGCCATCGCATCCAATTGCTGAGCAAGTTTTTCCAGGTCTTGAGGACTCATCTTGCTTAAGTCCATATTATTTAAATCGGAAGCGGCTTTTGCGAAGTCTCCGTTTGCAAGGTCTTTGCCAACAGCCTCCAACGGCGAACCTGCCTGTGAAGCCAGCGAACTACCGGATTCTTTTAGTGCCTGCATGGTATTGCTGGACTGCTCCATGCTCAAGGCTTGCATCTTTTCGCCTGTGGTGGTCAACACGGAGACTGCGCCTTCCAGAGATTTTGTTTCTTTCAAATCCTGCCGGGCTTGTTCCAATGGTTTGGTCAATGCCTGTTTTTGTTCAGCGCTCAAAGAATCATTTTCGTTGATGGCTTTGATGATTTCTTCGACCTTGGTTTGCTGCTCCGCGATGGCAACTTCCACTTCGCGTTGATGAGTGGCGGCGGTGAATAACGCTTCGCCGCGAAACCACAATGCGCCGATTGCGACTGCGAATATCAGCACGAGCAGCCCGTCGACTCGCTTGAAGCGCAGAGGTAAATCACGGCGGGGACGAACTTTGCGGGCGGCGGAAACCGCGTCTTCCAGTTGTTTTTGGATCATCTCGGTGGAGTGATCCGCTGCGCTAAATTCGAGGGCGGTGCTGACCCGCTCACCAAGATGAAATTGGCGGTCGAAATGACGCGCGGCTTCGAGAGGGAGAATCTTCCAGAAGTAGGCGATCAAACCGAAGAGCAGGGGAAAAATCGCGGTGGAAATTATCACCAAAAATAAAAATTCGTTCTTCAATAATTTCGCCTGATATAACCCAACGCCCCCGATCAATAAAGATAACGCCAGCGCAGCCGCCAATCCGCGCATTGCCCACAATGCGGCACGCTGCAAACGCAGGCGGCGAATCCAGTTTTGAAGAGTGTGGGAGAGATGGTTGATAGTGGTCATAGGTTATTCCTTAATAAGGTGACTGTCACTTGCGATTGTTAACCTTATCACTGAATCAGACGATGATAATAACTCGTTAGTTCCTTTGGGCAAGCGAACGATCAACGCTCGGTACGGCTGACAAAGTATATGCTTAATAAGACAAGCAGGATGGTGAAAAAAACGTAGAAGACCACATAAATGATCCACGGGGAAAGCAGGGGAAATGTGGTCGTTCCCCATAAGCTGCTCGTTGTTGTTGTAAAAATACTCTGGCTATCGATCAGGATCGCTTCGCTCATAATGGCTGCGAAGAAGGCGTTGGTCGAGAATAACAGCCACAGCACCAGAATAATCACATCGTCGATAACACTTGATTGAGATGAAATAGAAGATGAAAACACGCCGAGCATAAACAGCATGAAAAAGAAAACAACGAAGGAAAGCAAATTCGATCCATAAGTCAAGACGGTGGATGTCAGTGTGCGTTTTGTGAAACTTGAGAAAAATAAACCGAGTGAGCAAAAGAAAACCGCTGTGACCACCAGCATCAGCGTGGAAATAAACATCTCTGCTACGCCGACGCCGCCTAGAAAAAACGCCAGGCTTTGGACGGGAATGGCAGTAAGAATAAGCAATAACAAATAAACCACCGCTGAACTTAATTTTCCAAATACCAGCGACGGCGCAGAAAGCAGGGAGATGTGCAGCAGGTCAAAGGTCTGGCGTTCGCGTTCGGAGGAAATTGCGCCCGAGGTCAGAGCGGGACCGATGAAACTGATCATCAACAATTCAAGCAACACGACGGTGCTGAACAACGCCTTGCCCACAGTCTGAAGGTAACCGGGTGTGCTGATTGTATTTCCTTCCGAGTAAAGGACAAGATACATCATCGTAATAAAAAAACTGATCAACAGCAAATAGATGGTCAGGGTGATAAATCCCTGACGGCTGCGCATTCTGCCTTTGAGTTCCTTGGTGATGACGGGATTATCCAGCAGGCGGCTGAAAAAATTTAAACGCGGGGGTGTTTGTTTGACGGATGATTCCATGTTACGACACAATACCTTTCGTTGTACGCATAAAAACTTCTTCGAGATTTTTTGTCTCTTCGCTGAAATGAATAACGGGAAATCCCTGCTGCAACAAGGAAGCAAGCAGCGCGTGGATGGCTTCATCATCGCCGATAAAATCGACTTCGAGAGAATCGTGTTTTCCATTATTATCCAGCAGGCGCACAGCGGATACTCCCTGAATGGAACTCAACGCGACTTGCACTTCCTCTTTGCGGTTCAACACGCCGATTCGCAACTGACGATGCGGCATAACATGATCGCTCAATTGTTGCAGTGTGCCAATGGCGGCTAATTTTCCATCCTCGATGATGCCCACGCGCGAACATAACTCACCCACATCTGCGAGGATATGGCTGGAGAAGATGATCGTCTTGCCGAGCCGCGCGATCTCCAACAACAGCGCGCGGATTTCCACCCGCGCACGCGGATCGAGTCCCGAGGCGGGTTCATCGAGCACGAGAATATTCGGGTCGTGGATCAATACGCGGGCGAGTCCGAGGCGCTGCTTGAGTCCGGTTGAGAGTGTATCCACCATATCGTCGCGGCGGTGTCCCAAATCTACAAGGTCAAGTAAATCGGAAATTAACTTCGGGCGCAAGTGTGGATGTATGTTGTAGCACGCGCCGAAGAAGTCGAGATATTCCTGCACGGTCATATCGCCGTACACGCCAAATGAATCGGGCATAAAACCGAGGATGCGGCGTACATCGTTTGGTTTTTTTTGCGTGGAATATCCGCTGACGAAGATTTCACCCTTATCAGGTTTAAGCAGCGTAACGAGCATGCGCATGGTGGTCGTCTTCCCTGCGCCGTTTGGTCCGACCAGCCCAAATATCTCGCCGCTTTGAATATTGAAGCTGATGCTATTCACAGCAATACGTTTGCCAAAACGTTTCGTTAATTCCTTGATCTCGATAATGGAAGTCATGGCTTTACTCCCAAAGTAAAGTTTACAGCGTTGATTTGGACGTAATCGCTTTGGTTCGCATTAAGTCGCATCCTGATCTCGCCGTCTGCGCCGACATATCGCGGAGGATTGAACACATAAGGACTATTCAACGACAGCGAGATCAAATCCCATTTTTGGGTTTCAAAATTCCATAAGCTCACCTGCACTTTATCGGGCGTGACATTGGTTTGGATGTCGAGCATAAGCGACTGGACTTCGCTATACTCCACAGGCTGACTGAGCTGAAAGCGGAGCTCATAGCCATCTGTGGAAATTTGATAGGTATCCATCGTTCCTATGGACGATTCCCAATCATACATGCTGGAATTGATGATGAAGGGCTCGGAGATTGTCACAACCTCGGGGGTGAGTTTTTGGAAGTAAAGCATGGTATCGAGTGCGTCACTATTTTGATCCTGTAAATTAACAGGCGCAGAAAGATCATCCAGCCAGCCCATAAGATAAATACCTGAGACCATCGTCACATTGTTGTTATTAGAAATCACACTCGCTTGAAAGAACGAAGAGCGCCGAGCCATATCTTTATCACCAATGGGAGGATATACAGGCAACCCAAAATTGGAAAGCAGCGCGTACAGATCAGTCGAAGCGCTTGATCTGTTTGTGATGGAGCGATTTATTTTTTGAGTTTCATTTGGCAGAAGGTCGCCCAGTAAATACCATTCACTTGGCGTAACAAGGACAGCCTGATGCAACGTATGATTGCTCGCATTGGTGATCGTTCCGCTAAGTTTAGGACCGCTTTTCGCCATCGTGGTCAGAACCAAATCGTGTTGAATATTCAGCGCGGGCATGGAACCTTCCGCGCCGGTGGAACGCATCCCGCCGATCTCCACGCGCACATCGGGCAGGGTTGTCCCCGCTTCACTCTTAATCAAAAGCCAGTCATTGCTTCCCTGTAAATCGGTATCCATTCCGGCAGGTTGATACAACATAAAATGATCCTGCGTTTGGATGTTATAGGTTGTGCGGCTGGGAGAATACACGCCAACCAAATCATTGACCCGCGCTTGAGGTACGCCATCCCAACCTTGCGCGAGTGCAAAACGATTCAAGATCGGCTTACCGCCGCGATACGCAAACCCTGATATATACGCAAGACAGGAAAATAAAATGACCAGAACAGGCACGGTCACCCACGCAAGTTCGGGGCGCTTGACGCGGCGCAGGATCAAATAGTTGACAGGACCGATCGCAAGAATGTAAAACCCAAGCCAGCAGCAAACATAAAAAAATGAAGGTAAATTTAATTCGGGCAGGGCAGAAAGCGCGCCATTCGCTTGATTCGAATCCCATACGGCGTTCGCCCACGCTGGCTTTTGCGGCTTGAAAGCAAGCAGGTGGCTATATACTTCCTTCATTCCTTCCCAATTACTCAATGGCTGCAAGCCGGGGTCGGCAGCGAAGTAATACACTTTGCCGTAACCGATTTGTTTTTCAACCAACAAGGGAATATTATTCTGCGCGACAATGATGTGCGCACCATCACGAATTTTCCCGCTCGCCAAAATGGATTCGTGATCGAGTAAAGCCGCGTCTTTTACATATGCGGATAAGGCAGGCAAACCCCTGATATTTTTTGTCGCGCTGATATCCACGGGCAAAAAGTCTTTCAATCCCGCCGTTGTTGTCTGCCAGTGAATGCCGCCTGTGATAAATAACTTTCCGCCGTTCGCGAGCCATGACTGCATCGCTTGTTTTTGCTCGGCTGTCAACTTGCCCGTATCCACATTTGAGATGACCAGCGCATCGAGCGCCGACCAGCCCTGCACGCGATCCGGCAGATCGGAGAGAGTCAACTGCGCGAAGCGCGTCCGCTCTCCGCTCAATGGGCGAATATCGTTCAAGATATTATACGGAGTAGGATCATCCGCCAATATGCCAAACGACAAAACATCATCACCGGCGCAAGAGACATTCAATTTTTTTTCTGCGCGCACTGTTTTACCATCCAGCACGCTCACACTAAAGTTTCTGGTCGAACCTGTTGAATAAACATATAGAAAAAATTCCTTGCGCGATGTGGCGGGCAGGGATACATCCATCGCAGTCACCGACTGCCCGTTTTGATCGTTTTTATAGGATGCCTGCACGCGCGCATTGAAATCCCCACCGGTATTTTCCACCGTCACGCGGATAGGCATCCACGCGCCAGTCCTGCACACGCCATCCAGACCCGCCTGTGCATCGAGTTTCACCGTTCCCCCCGTCTGCGCAGAAACATCAATTGAAATGAATAATGCACAAAGCATTACAAGGAATATTATTTTCTTTAAAAAACCTGCTATATATGAAATTTCCAAGCGCATCCTCCGCGAGTTAGAACGATATAAAATCATATCATATTTGAGGGATTGGAAAAGAAAAAAACTATTCAAACACAACCGTGCAATTCCGTCCCTGTGTTTTTGCGCGGTAGAGGGCAACATCGGCATAATTGAGAACTTCTTCCATGGAGGTTCCATGCGCGGGGAAAATCGCAACTCCCGCCGTAAATTTCACCTGTATTTTTTTATCGCCATCCACTTCCAGCGGATGGTTATTGAGGGATTTACGCCATTGTTCCACGCGCTTTACCGCATCCTTTATATTAGCCTTAGTAAGCACAACAATAAATTCGTCTCCGCCATAACGGCAGCAAAAATCCTCGTTGCGGATCATGTTTTGTATTTGGGTTGCCAGTGTTTTAATCGCGCGGTCGCCGATAGAGTGACCATAGGTATCGTTAAATATTTTAAGCCCATCCATATCCAGCATGATCACGCTCACTGAATCATTTTCGCGCTCGGCTCTGGAAAATTCGCGCTTAAATACATCCTGCATATAACGGCGATTATATAAGCCCGTGAGCGGGTCGCGGATGGCTTGGTCGCGCAATTCCACCTGCAGCAGTTCGATCTCCTTCACATAGTTATGCAATTCATTCTGCAGGCGTTTGCGCTCGGTAATATCGCGCGAGACGCCGTAGACCTCCAAATGCCCGGTATTTTCATTCATATGAAAACTGGTGGTGGTTTCAGTCCAAACAGTAGAGCCGTCCTTGCATGGCTGTTCCACTTCATTCACATAAAAACCGCGATACCCATCTTTATAAGATTGGACGCTGGAAAGCATTGTCTGTTGAACAGTTTGGAGCGAATCTGGAGTAAATACCGCCGACATATCCTGCGCGAGTACCTCTTCCACGGTGTAGCCGCGCAAACGCTCCACCGAAGGGCTAACATAGCGGAAGCGATTCTCATTAATATCAAGAATCCAGATCACATCTGAAATATTCTCAGCCAGCAAGCGGTACATTTCCTCGCTTTTGTTTAACGCTTCTTCCGACTGCTTGCGTTCGGTGATGTTACGTGCCACGCTTTGAATATGCATCAGGTTCCCGTTTTTGTCCCGAACCAACTCAACATTGACCTCAACATAAATAATCTGCCCGTCTTTTTTACGGAAGAGTCTTTCGTAAAGTGGAATGTGCTCTCCTGCAAGCAGGCGCTTGGTAACATGATCGCTTTTTTCTATCTCCGCCGAAATATCGTTTACAGAAAGTTTCGCCAGTTCCTCCACTGTGTAACCAAGCATGTCAGCCGCGCGCTGATTTGTCATAATATATCTGCCGTTTAGATTGAGAAGAAAAACCGCATCATGGCTTTGATCAAACAAGAATCTGAAACGCGCTTCGCTTTCGCGCAAGGCCTGTTCTATGCGCTTTTGCTCGGCAAGCTCCCGCCAGGTTTGCGCGAGTCCGTATTGCGCATTTGAAACCAAAATGTACACCGCCCACGCCATGGTTACGATCAGGATTCCCGTTACGAGCAGGTCAGTCCAATCTGCAGCCAATGTCTTCTGGAGAGTAAACCAGCCATTGGCTTCACCGAGAATAAGCCAGGTGAAAGCCAGCAGAGTCAGCAAGGTGGCAAAAAACAAACCGCGCTGCTGAGCAGTCAAACCTGCGAACAGGATAATAATGGGGTACACCATCACGACATAATCATGGATGCCCTGCCCAATGGTTGCGAGAGTGGTGGCAATCAATAGACGTTATCGGAAATAAAATTTAGTCATCGTTTCAAAGGTTTCTTTCTGTGATCGACGCGGAAATTATGCAATCCGCAAGCAATCACCATCACCAAATCAGAAA
>VFKN01000073.1 GCA_009885525.1 Anaerolineaceae bacterium
GGCTACCGCCATTAATGTCTTGCCAACTTTCAAAGCGCATTTATCTAATATCAGGCTAAAGCCTGTTGTAATCCCTTTATCTCAAAATTCAAATGTGTAAGGTAATCAGCGACTCCAGTCGTTAAACCTCCAAAGTCGGGAGACTTTGAACTCCCTCCCCAAAAAAGCGGCATGCACGTTCATATGTTTTTTGACCTTTTTGAAAAGACGATTCGCTCTGGACGTGAAATCAGTGTAGAATCACTCTCAGAATAACAAATGGTTTCCGTAACCAAGGAGAGAACTTATGAACCTGCGTTGTATTTACTGCCAGACCCCTTTTACCCTTTCACGCCCTGAAATGCTGAGTGCTATTGTCACGATGAACGAAAAACACCAAAGCCACTACGATGCGCACTGCCCGCGTTGCCGCCGCGCCAATTCCATTTCACGCCAGCGGATGGAATTATTCTTCCCCAACTGGCAGGAGGCCGCCAAGCAGCTAGCCGCTGCCGAGACCCAGCCTTTGCCTAAAGCAGCAAAAGAGAAAAAACCCGCGGCAAAACCAGCCGCCAAGAAGCCAGCCGCAGCCAAAGTCGCTGCAGATAAAAAACCAGCCGCGGCAAAGAAACCGGCTGAAAAGAAAACCACCACCACCAAGAAGAAATAATGTCTGTTCGCGCGGTATTTTTCGACTTCGGCGGTGTGATCCTGCGCACCGAATATCAAGCGCCCCGCCAAAAATTGGCGGAGCGTTTCAATATGGATTACGACGATATCGACAAAGCGGTCTTTGCCAGCGAGTCGTCGAAGCGCGCGTCGCTGGGTGAGATCACCGAAGCGGCGCACTGGCTCGAGATCATGAAGCGCTTCAAACTACCCGCTTCGGAATCTCAAGCCTTTCAGGATGCATTCTTCGGCGGCGATATTATCGACCACGGATTGATTCAGTTCATCCGTGAATTGCGCGGAAAAAAAATCCACACCGGTTTGATCTCCAACGCCTGGAGCGGCCTGCGCGGATATATCACCAAAGAGAAAGTCAGCGACGCTTTCGACAGCATCACCATTTCATCGGAAGTGGGCGCGGTGAAACCGCAATCGAAAATTTATAAACACGCATTGGAACTGGCCAAAGTCAACGCGGAAGAAGCCGTCTTCGTAGATGACTTTGCGGTCAACATCGAGGCCTGCGAGAAACTCGGCATGAAGGGTGTTTTGTTCAAAGATCCCGAAAAAGGTATACGGGATTTGCAAAGATTTTTGAAGGAATAATTAACGGTTTAAGAAATATAAGTTCACGCTGACAGGTTGTGTTTTCACCTGTCAGTTTTTGTTTTTACGCTTTGGAGTCCATCAGATTGCTGATGGCTGCTCGGACAGCAATCTGTCCGACTCCAGAATTAAACCAAAAGGCAAAGATGTTTCCCAATTTAAAATTAGACGCCGTCAAAGTTTATTTGTTCATTGAGTTCGCCGCCTCGGCACTCTTCGGGATGATGTTTGTGACCATGTCATTGTATGAAGCCACAGTGGCGGGACTCACCCCATTGCAGCTCGTACTCGTCGGCACGATGGTCGAATTCTCCGCGTTCGTGTTTGAAATCCCCACCGGCGTTGTCGCGGATGCATATTCGCGGCGCGTGTCCATCATCATCGGTTATGTGTTGATGGGTATCGGTTTTCTCGTCGAAGGATTATTCCCTGCGTTTTTACCGATCTTGATCGCACAGATGATTTGGGGATTAGGCTACACATTCACGAGCGGCGCAACCCAAGCGTGGATCAGCGACGAAATCGGCGAAGACCCTGCCAACAAATTACTCCTGCGTGCAAACCAAGTCAGCTTATATGCGGCGATGCTTGGCATGGGAATGGCAATTCTGATCGGTGCAAAATCGGTGGCGCTGCCAATCATCATCGGCGGCGTTGGCGTGATCTTAATCGGTTTCGTTTTGATGCTCATCATGCCGGAAACGGGATTTCAGCCAACTCCCAAAGAAGACCGTAATAATTGGCAGCACATGCTGCACACCTTTAATGAAGGCATCAAGGCTGTGCGCGCCCGTCCGCGCTTGATGAGTATTTTGGGCATCGGCTTGCTTTACGGTTTATACAGCGAAGGCTTTGACCGTTTGTGGGTCAAGCATATTATTGATACGTTTGATATCCCCGTCATTTTTGGACAGACGCAGGTGGCGTTCTTTGGATTGCTGCGCATGGGAAGTATGATCCTTGCCATCTTTGCGACCCGCTTCGTGGAGAAGCGACTCGACACGGGCAGTCCGCTGGCAATTGGGCGCGCCACTTTGGGCATCACCTTCGGTATTTCCGCGGGGCTGATCGGCTTTGCGCTTTCTCCCATATTTGCCGTGACTATCGTTATCTATTGGATTATCAGCGTGCTGCGCAATGTGATGAGTCCGCTTTACAATGCGTGGGTAAATCAAAAACTGGATTCAAGTACGCGCGCCACGGTGCTTTCGATGTCTTCGCAAGTAGATGCGATTGGTCAGGTTGCGGGCGGGCCGGGCGTGGGGCTCATCGCGCGTTTTATCTCCGTTGTCGCCGCGATCACCACCTCGGGGTTGATGTTGATGCCCGCGCTGTTTTTAATCGGCAAGGCGAATGCAATTTCTGTGGAGGAAGAAAAAGTAACATCTGAATTTGATAAACCGTAAGAGGCTCTTTAATAACTCGCGATGTGATGCTGAGCCCTTCGATTTCACTCAGGATAAACTCCGCGAAGCATCTCTACGATCATCTCAGAGACCCTCACCTGCACTGCACCAAACGCAGTGCGGTGCAAGTGTCGCTCCGCTCAGGGTGACACCAAAAGATGCAAAGTGCGTAAGGTGAATTAAAGATTTTTTCGTCTTTGGCTTTCCATGCTCAAATAAAAGACAAATATGGTGATTAATAGGATCGCCACAAGGGCTGTAAACCAATTGAAAATGCCGGCGCTGAAATCGGCCGGGTTCATTACCGCGGCTGCCAATACCAGAATGTGCCCCGTGAAAATACTTTCCAGAAAAACACGCCATGCAGTCCAGCGCGAGTCAGATGCCATCATCCATGCGCCAACGCCGATGACGGAGAGCCAGCCTGCCATCACCCGCGCAGTGAGCGGAGTTAACACCCAGGGCCAGATGCGGATAAAAAAATCGGGGTAGAGAAAACCTGAGGCAACAAAAAGCAGCGTCACAGTCCCGGCCAGACGCGTGATCAGGCGCGCTGCCGCTGATACCACAACATCAGATTTTTCGGGCGCGCCTGAGTCGCTTCGCCGGTTATAGATCCACAGCGCAGAGATAAGGAACGGCGAGAAAATATATAGAATAAGCCAGAGGTTGAAGGCAAGTGTGCCGAGCGAGAAACGCTCCCAATGCAGCAGGGTGGCGATCAGCATCGATGCTGTAAAAACCGTCACTGCCGGGAAGCCCGCTTGCACGCGATGCCAGCGTTTTCCAAAGGCAATGTTCGCCTGCAGCCAGGAACCGCCCAAATATGCTGCGCCGATGTAGAAAGAAGTCATATGCGGTTTGATCGCCCATGCAAAACGTTCGCCGGTCAGATCGGGGAAGAAGAACAGGATCAGGAAAGCCAGCCATAGGAAGGGGACAACGATCACAGCCACAATGCGCGTTACAGGAAAAATCATATCATTTTTCATACCAGTAATCCTTTCATGTTATAGAAATAAAATTGGAAGCATTTGCCGTACATGTATTAAAACCCCGAATACATCTTTTCGACACTGTTCAAATACCTGAAGAAAGTGTGGTCATATCCTCGTCATCGCGGTGAAAATCCGCGGGCAGTTATTTCTTGCGTTTGATGTGCTGTAAAATAATGCCGTGGATAGGAAAGTGAATTTGCGGCGGGACGCGCATATTACGCCGTGTTTTATGTCGCTGAGTCTTTGTCGTATAACGAATTTGAATTGAAACCCAATCAGCACGGAGAGGTCATTGCTGTGTATGTTAAGAACTTCGCCAAAACAAAGGCGTTCGATCGCAGACATCACCGCTGGCTGCGGGATGTTTTGATAAACAGCTCATCGGCGATTATGGCGTTGATCAGCGAAAGCATTGTTGCCGACATGTTCAATCACGTACGCAAAACATCTGAAGTCTTTTCAACTTCGGATGTTTTGCGTCTGCCCTCGCCCCAGCGGAGCAAGGGCGATTTGTGGGGAAAGATGGAAAAATTTATTTTGAAAACGACTCAAGGAATTCCAAAACCGCCCGAGATTCCTCGCCGCCTGCTTTTGCATGATCAATCAGCGGAATGCCATGCGCGCCCGGAATGTCAATCGCAGCGGGATAAATTTTCAAAACCGTTTTTACGATCTCCAACTGACCCAGCATTGCCGCAGAAAATAAATCCAGGCGCGCGCCGTGCTCCAGCAGGAAGTTCGCAATATCGATTCTGCCCATGTGCGCCGCTGCGCCAAGCGCTGTTTCAAAATCTCCGCCGCCCCAATCCCAACAGGCATTGATGAGCCCGGCTTCGTGTGCCAGCAATTCTTCCACGCGGCTCAGGTCGGTGTGCGCAAAACGGACAAATTCTTCCACTAAGGGCAATGCCAATGCAGGTTTTGTTTCCATGTTTATACCTCTGGTTTTCTAAAGTTTTTGTATCGTCAAGTAATTATAAACTCACCTTACGCGCCTTAGGCATGTCGCCCTGAGCAGAGCGAAGGGTCTCTGAGGCAATCGTAGAGGTTCTTCGCTTCGCTCAGAACGACACTGCGTAAGGTGAGTTATAAAGGTAATCCGCATGCGGCTGATAAGATTTGCAGACATCCGTGGCGTAAATTGTTTGAATAAATGTATAATTCAACGTGAGCGAAAGGATTATCGGTATGATGAACAACAAACAACTGGCTGATATATTTACATTGATTGCAAATTTATGCGAGATTAAAGGCGAAGTGATTTATGTGATCCTCGCCTATCGCAAAGCATCTGAAAGTTTAATGAGTCTCAGCCGCGAGGCAAGCGAATATTGGAAAGAGGGAAAACTGCGCGAGATTTCCGGCGTGGGCAAAGCCATCGCCGAAAAAATAGATGAATTACTCCGCACCGATAAATTGGAATTTCTCGAAAAACTAAAACAGGATGTTCCCGAAGATCTGGCGGCGTGGCTGCAAGTTCAATCGCTGGGACCGAGGAAGATCGGATTGATCTGGAAGACATTGGGCATCACGACTCTTGCGGAACTCGAATCCGCTGCGAAGGATGGTAAACTCCGCGACCTGCCGGGGATGGGTGAAAAATCGGAGGCGATGATTCTTGAGGGCATCGCGTCACTCGCACGCAGGTCGGGCAGGCTTCCGCTGGGGCGCGCGTATCCGCTGGCGCGTGATCTCATCGCGCAGTTGAAAAAAGTGAAGGGAGTCGTTGCCGCGGAGTCTGCGGGAAGTTTGCGCAGAATGCGCTCCACTGTCGGCGATCTGGATATTCTCGTCGCCGCAAAAGATTCAGCCGCGGTGATGGATGCGTTCGTTAATCTCAAAGGTGTCAGCCGCGTGTTAGGCAAAGGTCCCACCAAAGCCAGCATCGAATTCGTGGACGGCGTACGCGCGCAGGTTTGGGTGCATCCGCCGGAAAAGTTTGGTACGGCGCTGCAATATGCGACCGGTTCAAAAGATCATAATGTCGCGCTGCGGCAGATCGCATTGGACAAAGGTTTATCTTTATCGGAACATGCGTTGACAAAGACAAGCGGTAAAGGTGAAATTCTTTGCGCCACAGAAGAGGAAGTTTATAAGACGCTGGGCTTGCAATGGATTCCGCCCGAACTGCGCGAAGGTCGCGGCGAAGTACAGGCGGCAAAAGCGAATCAACTTCCGAAGTTGATCACGGTGAAAAATATCAGATCCAATTTGCAGACACACTCCACGTGGAGCGATGGCAAGTTGAGCATGCTCGAGATGGCGCGTGCTGCCGCGAAGCGCGGAATTAAAGTGATTGCGTTCACCGATCATTCTGTTGGGCTGGCTGTTGCGAATGGAATGAAAATCGAAGACCATAAAAAGCAGGCCGCCGAAATTAAAAAGATTCAAAAACAACTCGGTGATGAAATTCTGGTTTTACATTCCACCGAAGTCGAGATCAAAGCCGATGGCACGCTCGATTACCCCGATGAATTTCTCGCGACGCTGGATATTGTCGTGGCGTCGCTGCATACCAGCCTGCGTCAGCCGCGCGAAAAAATCACGCAGCGCTTACTCAACGCGGTGCAGAATCCGCACGTGGATATTATTGGCCACCCGACGGGACGCGAAATCCCAGATAGGGAAGGCGCGGATTTGGACATGGAAGTCATCCTGCAAGCCGCCGCGAAATCCGGCGTGGCGATGGAGATCAACGCGCATCCATCGCGCCTCGATCTCGACGATGTTTATGCAAAGCGTGCCAGGGAACTCGGCGTGCTGATCAGCATCAACACCGACGCGCATTCCGCAGAGGATTTGGATATGCTGCATTACGGCGTGGCCGTTGCGCGGCGCGCATGGCTCGAACCGAAAGATGTGATCAATACCTGGTCAACAAAAAAACTGCTGGATTGGTTGAAGAAAAGAAATTAGAAAAAAACGCGAACCGTGGCTCGCGTTTTTTCTTAATCGTTTTCTTCCTCTTCAATTTCCAAATGGAAATGATGCAGGATGCGGTGAAACTATATTGCACCTGCTTGATTACCATAATTTATTTTTTTCCGCGCATCATGGTAGCATGTAGAACAGGAGTCTCTAATGAATATTTTTTTGATCGCTGCGTTTATATTTGCCGCGCTTGAAGCGCTGGCATTGTGGAAAAATTGGGATAGGCTGGAATATGCCGCCAAGCCTGCGGTCATGGTTGCCCTTTTCATTTGGTTATTCACTTCTGTCGGTTTGAACGGGGGACTGCTCTGGTTTGGGCTGGGGATTCTTTTCTCTCTTGCAGGCGATATCCTGCTGATGATCTCACTCGGCAAATTATTTCTTGCGGGGCTGATCGCGTTTCTGCTGGCGCATATATCGTATGTGATCGGATTCAACATCCCCTTGCCGGAAGCCTCTGCGTGGGGATTTATTCTCGCGGTGATGATTGCACTGGGCGGATCGCGCATCATCCGCCGCATTCTCGATGCGCTGCCCGCGCGCGGTCAGAGCCGAATGCGCATCCCGATTATTATCTACAGCCTCGTGATCTCGGTCATGCTGCTCTCTGCGATGATGAAAATAATGGATATGTCGTGGAGCGCGAACGCGGCCGGGCTGGTCAGCATCGGCGCGTTTTTGTTCTACCTCTCCGATATTATCCTCGCGTGGAATAAATTCGTCGCGCCTATTCAACATGGACGCATCTACAATATCGCGGCGTATCATCTCGGTCAGATCGCGTTGATCGCGGGCATCGTCGCGCAGTTTTCGAAATAATCCGCGAGTCCCTTTCGGCTATAATCCATCTTAATGAACCTGCCGCTTAACCAGATACTCAAAGGCGATTGCGTCGAAGTTTTGAATTCGTTGCCTGAAAACTCAGTGGACTTGATCTTCGCCGACCCGCCATACAACTTGCAACTGCGCAACGATCTCCATCGCCCCAACATGAGCAAAGTGGACGCGGTCAATGATTCGTGGGATCAATTTGATTCTTTTCAAGCCTATGACGACTTCACCCGCAGATGGCTTTCTGCCTGCAAGCGCGTCTTGAAGCCGACAGGTTCAATCTGGGTGATCGGTTCGTATCACAATATTTTCCGCGTTGGTTCAATTATGCAGGACTTGGGATTTTGGACATTAAATGATGTTCTCTGGATCAAGACCAATCCCATGCCGAATTTTAGGGGTGTAAGATTTGCCAACGCGCACGAGACGCTGATCTGGGCAAGCACAGGCAAGGGCGCGAAATATACATTCAATCATCAAGCCATGAAAGGTTTGAATGATGAGAAGCAAATGCGTTCGGATTGGTGGTTGATTTCTTTGGCGACTGGTAAAGAACGCATCAAAGATAAAAATGGAAATAAAGTCCACTCCACGCAGAAGCCTGAGTCGCTGCTGTATCGCGTGCTGCTTTCATCCAGCAATCCCGGGGACGTAGTGCTCGATCCGTTTTTTGGCAGCGGAACAACGGGGGCGGTTGCGACGCGTCTGCATCGGAATTGGATCGGCATCGAGCGTGAGACCAAATACGTCAACGCGGCAAAAAAACGAATAGCGGAAATCCAGCCGGAAGAATTTGACGCGCAGGTTTTTGACGTGAGAAGCAAAAGCAAGTCCGCGCCGCGCGTGGCGTTTTCAACGCTTGTGGAAAACGGATTGTTGCGTGTGGGTCAAAAAATATATTTCGCAAAAGATAAATCCCGTTTTGCAAAGATCAAACCCGATGCGCGCATTCGTACTGTGGATGGTGTTGAAGGCAGCATTCACAAGGTCGGAAGTCTTTATATGAACGGCGCGCCCTGCAACGGCTGGGAGCATTGGTATGTGCTGGAAGCGGGGAAGATGACCAGCCTCGATACGTTTCGCCAACAATATCGGATTGAAAACGGGATGGTTTGAAACGGACTCCAACGACTCCCGTCGTTGGAATTCTCCAAAGCATCTCCAAAGTCAGGAGACTTTGGAGTCCGATAAATACTCAAGCGCGAAGATTTCCCGTTTTAACCATTCGGGTGGATTGATGGAATTCAACAATAATTTATTTTTCATAATTGCTTCTTCAATGTTAATCCACACGGGTTGAAAGCCTAAATCTTTTTCGTAGCCTTCCAATTTTTGTTCTGAAAATCCATCCCTGATTTTGCAAAAATAATAATGCGATGTCATCTTGAAGACGTCGAAATCTTTTTCATTGGCAAAGTTGTATTCGATGATTGCGCCGAGTTCGCCGTCCACGCTGAGCAGGGACGCGCCGCATTCTTCGCGCAACTCGCGCGCCAATGCATGCTCATGCGATTCTCCAACATCCACACCGCCGCCGGGAAATTTATAATCACCCACATTTGCAGAATAGACCATTAATAGATCACGTCCGCGTTGAATGACAGCGCGAACAGCAATCCGTTGAACGACCCTGCCGTGGATGTTGATTCCTTTGTTACGATGGATTTCGGTGAGAATGTGCATTTGATATGAATTGAATTGTATAATAGAAACATCTTTTATATTCGGAGCCAACATGAAGATCGTTCGTTATCAAATCAATGGGGATACGCCAAAATACGGCTGGATGCTGGATGACAAGATCGGTGAAATCCAGGGAAGTATTTTCGGCGAGTATCGCAGGCGTGAAGCGAAAACGCCGATTGCAGATGTGAAACTTGCCGCGCCCTGTGAGCCGAGCAAAATTATATGCGTGGGACGCAATTATGTGGAGCACGCCAAAGAATTGGGTAATGAAGTTCCAAAAGTGCCGCTTCTCTTTTTGAAGCCGCCTTCTTCGATCATTTCGAGCGGAGAAAATATCCTGCTTCCGCCGCAATCCAAACAGGTGGAGCATGAAGCGGAATTGGTGGTCGTCATCGGCAAGCGCGCGCGAAACATCACAATCGAAAACGCGAAGGAATATATCTTCGGTTACACCATCGGCAATGACGTGACTGCGCGCGACTTGCAAAAAACAGATGGACAGTGGACACGCGCAAAAGGCTTCGACACGTTTTGTTCCTTCGGCCCCTGGATCGATACCGACTTCGATGCATCCGACGCGGTGGTGACCTGCCGCGTAAACGGTCAGATGCGCCAGATGGCTTCGACCCGCGACATGGTTTTTAATGTCACCACGTTGATCGCATATATTTCATCCATAATGACCATTGAACCCGGCGACATTATTTTCACAGGCACGCCCGCCGGTGTGGGCGAGTTGAAGAACGGCGATGTTGTGGATGTTGAGATCGAAGGGCTTGGGAAGTTGAGCAATCCTGTAAAAGTATAGTTGTCATTGCGAGCCGCGCACTTGTTTTTTGCGGCGAAGCAATCTCCCCGCAGACATGGAGATTGCTCACCTGCACTGCAACACACCTGCCCTGGCGGGCGGTGCCAGGGAACGCAGTGCGGCGCAAGTGTCGGGCGAAAGAACATCGCCCTCGCAATGACAACAGGAGATTTTATGACTACAAATGAATTCGAAACCTTTATTGAAAAATATCCGACCTATCAAAAAACTGAAACCATAGATGCGCTCCGGAAAAAAGATTATGCGCGGCTGGACGCAGGTGAGCATGTTTATTTTGACTACACCGGCGGCGGCATTTACGCCGAATCGCAAATTGAAAAGCATCAAAAACTTTTGCGCGAGAATGTCTTTGGCAACCCGCATTCATCCAATCCCACTTCGCAGGCAGCGACTCAACTCGTGGAAGGTGCGCGCGAATATATCCTCAAATTTTTCAATGCCGACCCGGATGAGTATCTTGCTATTTTCACATCCAACGCCAGCGGCGCGCTGAAACTGATCGGCGAGTCGTATCCGTTTTCAAACGGGCGCTATCTTTTAACATTTGATAATCACAACTCGGTGAACGGCATCCGCGAATTCGCTCACGCGCGCGGCGCGGATGTGACCTACATCCCCGTCATGCTTCCCGATATGCGCGTCGACGCGGAACAACTCGACCTCGAATTGGGCAAGCCATCCCCAAGTGGTCATAATCTCTTTGCGTATCCCGCGCAGTCGAATTTCTCCTCGGTCAAACATCCGCTGGAGTGGATCGAGAAAGCACACGCGCACGGCTGGGATGTTTTGCTGGATGCCGCCGCGTACGTTCCAACAAATAAACTCGACTTGAGCAAAGTCAACCCCGATTTTGTACCGGTTTCATTCTATAAAATTTTTGGTTACCCAACGGGACTCGGCGCGTTGATCGCGCGCAAATCTGCGCTGGCGAAATTACATCGTCCGTGGTTCGCGGGCGGAACGATCACGGTCGCATCCGTTCAAGGCGATAAATATTATCTCGCCGACGGCGCGCCCGCATTTGAAGACGGCACACTCGATTATTTAAACATCCCCGCGATTGAAATTGGATTGAAGCACATTGAATCCATTGGTTACGAGGTCATCAGCGAAAGAGTCAAAACACTCACCGGCTGGCTGCTGGAAAACTTAACGCAGATGAAACACAGTACCGGCGAACCGCTTGTGCGCTTGTTCGGTCCCAACTCCAGCGAAGGACGCGGCGGCGCGGTGACGGTTAATTTTTATGATCAAAACGGCAAAGCCATTGACCATCGCTTCATCGAAAGCGAAGCAAACAAAGTCAACATCTCATTGCGCACCGGCTGCTTCTGCAACCCCGGCGCAGGCGAGATCGCGCTCGGCATCTCCCGCGTGGAGTTGGATGTCTGCTTCACGCGCCCCGACAACCCCGACCACATGACCATTGACGACTTCCGTTTATGCATTGACGGAAAATCTTCCGGCGCGGTGAGAATCTCTGTTGGCATGGTAACGAACTTTAATGATGTGCAATCGCTGTTGACTTTTGCAAGAGGATTGTTGCGATAGATCGCTTATCGGGATGACAGTAGATTGCCATGATGCTTTTATTTTTATAAAAAGTCTTTGGGCTACAATGAACGCGGAATTTAGTAACTCATCTTGCGCACCCTAGCCCTCTCCCGAAGGGAGAGGGGACTCCCTTCCCCTTTCGGGGGAAGGATTGGGGATGAGGGAGAACTTTGCGTAAGGTGAGTTAATAAAGGAGAAAAACATGAACAAACCCCTCGCATTAATTATCGAAGATAGCCCCGTGTTTAGTTTGATGTTTTCCAGAGCGCTGCAAAACGATTTTGAAACCGAAGCGATCAAAGACGGAGATGAAGCCCTCTCGCGCTTGAACGACTGCGTGCCGCGCTTGATCCTTTTAGACCTGCATCTACCCGGCGTATCCGGCAGGAACATCCTGGACAGAATCAAGTCGGATACAAAATTCGCAAAGACCCGCATCATCCTCACCACCGGTGACGAACGCCAGGCGGAAGAAATGCAGGACGCAGTTGATCTCGTTCTGCTTAAGCCGATTGACCCAACTCAATTGCGCGAGCTCGCATCGAGGATGAAACCATGAATGGACAAACCCGCGCCAACATCAAACCCGGCATTACTGTGTTGATCGTATTGAAACAGGATCAACGCACAGGTAAGTTGACCAAAGGCATCGTCAAGGATATTCTCACCAGTTCGTCGAATCATCCACATGGCATCAAAGTCCGCTTGGAGGATGGGCAGGTGGGACGTGTTAAGGAAACTGTAGAGTCGCAACAGTAAGAAACCTTGCCATGGGGGACTCCAGATTGAATGATTACACCTCAACTCAATTACGATTCCATCGCGAACGACTACAACCAGCGTTATCCAACCTCCCAGCAATGGGGGCGCGGAGAAGCGCTGCTCAAACTCGCCAGGCAGATCAATGCAAAGAAGATTCTCGAAACGGGCAGCGGTACAGGCTACTGGCTGAATCTACTTCATCAGGTGACACCGCAACTTTACGGATTGGATTTTTCTGCGGGGATGATCGCGCAGGCACGCAGACAGCCCGCTCCCCTAAAGTTGACTCACGCCAAAGCGACTCAACTCCCCTATCAATCCGCGGCTTTTGACTTGATCTACTGCGTGGATGCCATCCATCATTTTGGCGACCATCGCGCATTTATCCGCGAGGCGTATCGCCTGCTTAAACCCGGCGGCGCGCTCGCCATCATTGGGCATGATCCGCATGAAGCGGGAATTTCCAGCTGGTATATTTATCGTTATTTCGATAACGTGTATAAAACCGACACACTGCGTTATCCCGCCGGGACTTCCGTGCTGAAATGGATGCATAAGGAAGGGTTTCAGGATACTTCCGCGCAGACTGTGGAGTACATCCGTAATGAGTATGCGGATGAAAATGTTTTTACAGACCCGTTCATTAAATATAACGCCACATCGCAACTGGCCTTGTTGAGCGAGAAAACATATCAGTCGGGATTGCAAAATATTGGGAACGCGATCTCTCGATCCAAAGAAATAAACAAATCAATTACTTTTCGTTCCGAGATCATTGTTAAGATGTGGCTTGGATTTAAATAAAGAAAAATCTTTTTCGCGTGCTATACTCGCTAGGATTTAATAAATTTTATTTGCGAGCAGCCATGAACAAACGATTTTCCATATTCCTTCTCCTTGCCATTCTTCTTTCGTCGTGCGGAAAACCCGCTACACCTCCGCCGCCTCCCACAGCCACGCAGATACCCCCCACGTCCACACCAACTGCGACAGCGACACCAACGCAATTAATTCCCGCCACCGTCACGCCCGTTTGCATTTCATCCGAACCTACGCAAGCGGATATTGACCGCGTGTTTTCTTATACCGGCGAGATATTCAACGATCCCGCGTGGGAGCGAACGGAAATCGGCGCCTCTGTCTCGTGGCAGAATGTAGGGCATGGCGCGGCGGTTTATGTTGAATCCCTTGTCTTTCCATGCGGATATGAAGACCCCGATCTCAATGTCTACTTTAGCGATCAAAATTGGCAGGCGATCTTCGCTAATTATGAAAGTTATCAATTCGTTACTAAATGCAGGACTGATACAGGCATAAGACTGTATCAGTTTAAAACGCAAAATCAGGGCTTTACATATACGATCAACTATTGGGCGCAAAGCGACACAGATACGCGCGTCATCGTGGCCATGATCGTCTTCCCGTTTGAAGAACAGGCGCTGCTGGGAACTTATTCCGCGCAACTATTTCCTGATTTGCCGAATTGTTCATAATAAAAATAGACCTGACAGGTTTCCTTGAGGCGTAGTTTAATTGGGATTTTTTGAATCAAAATCACGCAATTAAATAGTTGTCTATGGAAACCTGTCAGGTCTTATATATAAAGGAACCCACCCATGACCTCTCGCTACGATATTCTTTTTCAGCCAATAAAAATTGGCCCTGTCACCGCGCCGAATCGATTCTATCAAGTGCCGCACTGTAACGGATTTGGCTGGCGCATGCCGCATGGCATGTCCGCGATGCGCGGCATGAAAGCGGAAGGCGGCTGGGGCGTGGTCTGCACCGAAGAAACTGAAATTCATCACACCAGTGATCTTGCGCCATTTATCGAAGGGCGTATCTGGAGCGATGACGATATTCCCACGTGGCAACTGATGACCGATGCTGTGCATAAACACGGCGCTCTCGCTGGCATTGAACTCACTTACAACAGCCACGACGCGGCCAATTTATATTCGCGCGCCGCCGCGTTTTCTCCGCGCTCGATGGGCATCACCGGTGGCAGCGGATATGAACCCGGGCAGAGTCGCGCTGCAACAAAAGATGATCTTAAGCAAGTCCGCAAGTGGCATCGCAACGCCGCCATCCGCGCGAAGAAAGCGGGCTTCGATATTATTTATTGCTACGCCGCGCACAACATGACGCTCGCATTTCATCTCATGTCGAAAGACAATGACCGCAGCGATGAATACGGCGGCTCGCTTGAAAACCGCACAAGATTTTTTCGCGAACTCATTGAAGATACCAAAGAAGCCGTCGGCGATTCGTGTGCGGTGGCTGTCCGCTTTGCGGTGGATGAATTACTCGGCGCGGACGGAATGCAGTTCGACGGCGAAGCGCACGATATCGTTGCCATGCTCGCGGAACTTCCCGATTTGTGGGATGTGAATATCAGCAAGTGGGCGAATGATTCGATCACCTCCCGTTTTGGAAAAGAAGGTCATCAGGAAAAATATATTTCCTTTGTCAAGAAATTAACGACCAAGCCCGTTGTTGGTGTGGGGCGTTATACCTCGCCCGATTCGATGGCGTCCGCCATCGAGCGCGGCATCATGGATATGATCGGTGCTGCGCGCCCTTCGATTGCTGATCCGTTTTTGCCGAACAAAATTAAAGAGGGTCGGCACGAAGATATTCGTGAGTGCATCGGCTGTAATATCTGCGTTACAGGTGATACGCGCTTTGTGCCGATCCGCTGCACGCAGAACCCAACGATGGGCGAGGAATTTCGCAGAGGTTGGCATCCTGAACTTATTGCGCCGAAAAAATCCGATGACGAGATTCTCATCGTGGGCGCGGGCCCCGCGGGTCTTGAAGCCGCGCGCGCACTCGGTCAGCGCGGATATCATGTCGTCCTCACCGATTCAAAACGTGAGGCGGGCGGGCGCGTGGCGCTCGAATCTGCACTCCCCAACCTTAACGAATGGCGGCGCGTGATTGATTGGCGTCTCACTCAACTTAAGAAAATCGAAAATGTTTATTTTTACGCATCCAGCCCGATGACTGCCAAAGATGTTCTCGAAGCGGGCGCGCCGCATGTCATTCTCGCAACGGGTGCCACGTGGCGGCGTGATGGCGTTGGGCGAAATATTTCGCGTCCCTTAAAAGGTGATGCGAAAATTTTTACGCCCGATGATTTTCTGGAGTCAGGCGGCTTGCCGCCTGCGTTCGCGCAGCAAGCTGCGCGACTCCAGAAAATATTAATCTACGATGACGACCACTATTACATGGGCGGCGTGCTCGCGGAACTTCTCGCCGTGAATGGCTGTGAGGTCACGCTGATGACGCCCGCGCCCGTGATCTCTTATTGGACGGAATACACCCTCGAACAGACTCGCATCTACAAGCGTTTGCGTGACCTGAATGTGACTCTACTCACCGATCACGTCCTCGCATCACACACCCACGGATCTGCCACTGTAACCCATGCGATTACTTCCACCGAGTCGACTCTCGCCTGCGATGCGATTGTCCTCGTCACCGATAGAATTCCCAATGATGCACTCTATCACGAACTCAAACCCGCGCTTGCCGAAGGCAAACTCAAATCGCTGCGAATCATCGGCGATGCCGAAGCGCCCAACATTATCGCGCAAGCCGTGTTCGCGGGTCATCTCGCTGCGCGCGAATTTGATGAGCAGATCAACCCCGATGAAACACCCTTTAAAGTCGAGCGCATAAAAATATAAGCGGGCGAACTATTTTCGGTCCGCCCGCTTTGGAATTTACTACAAATCGACCCCTGTCCAGCGGCGAGGCAAAAACAGGGGTCTGACTTAAACAGCCGGCAAAGACTGAATAAGCTATAACTATTTTATCTTACTTTCAAGAATTTATGATTTATCTATTTTCAGCACGCGTCCCATCATCTCCCCCGATTTGTAAATTGGAAATAATCTCGCTTGAGCCACACTTGGGGCATTGAGTCATCATGGCTTATTTCTCCTCGTCATTAAAATTTACAATAATTGCAATATAACCAGGGCAATCATCCCCGCAAGAATCGTCAGCAGGGTATTCTTTGTGTACCACGCAACCAGCGTTGCGATAATCCCCGCGATCAAACGCGTGTTGCCCAATGACAGATCAATTTTATCTGTTTGATAAAGTAACTCAGGAAAGATAATTGCGGAAAGCACTGCCGGCGGGACGTAATGCAAGGCGCGGCGCATTGTTTCAGGAATTTGAAATTTCCCGAAAAGATAGATCAAAGAGAATCTCATCCCAAAGGTGATGAGACCACCTGCAAGCATAATCAGCCAGATATTCATTGTCTCCCCTCCATGAATGTTCCCACTGCAATACCGGTCAACGCGGCGAGGATCAATCCCAACTTAAAGGGCAGTGAAAATGCGAGCAGCGCAACCACCCCCGCGCTCAAGGCGGCTGCGACCATCGGGCGATTCTTCAAGATCGGCACGACCATCGCGATAAAAGTTAACGGTAACGCAAAATCCAAATGCCAGGATTCAGGAATGGCCTTGCCGAGAAAAACTCCCAGCGCAGTGCTGATTTGCCAAATGAACCACAACGAGAATCCCGCTCCCAGTAAAAACCAATGACTTGTTGGCGTGATACCTTCTTTTTCATATTTGAGAATGCTCGGCGCGTACGCTTCATCGGTGAGTAAATATGAAAGCAGAACTTTCCACTTCAACGAAAGATCTTTCAAATACGGCGCCAGCGACGCGCTGTATAACATGTGACGCAGATTCACAACCGCGATGGTCAAGATGATTACCAATTCCGGTGCGGCTTCGTGCACGAGCTGCGCGGTGACGAATTGCGACGAACCTCCGAACACGATGGACGACATCAATTGTGAAGCGGGCACCGATAGTCCCGCGTTCAACGCCAATGCGCCATAGATCATTCCAAAGGGAAAAACTCCAACCAACAATGGGAACTCGGCGCGCACGCCATCCCAAAATGCTTTTCTTGATTCCATAAGATTCCTATTTCTCCGGGACATCCAAAGTTTTCAAATGAAGAATTTGGGGGAATAGTTTTGCAGTTGCCAGCACCACAAGGATCGTTCCAATACCGCCCGCCGCCACTGCGATGACAGGACCGAACAACGCGGCCGCAAAGCCGGATTCAAAGCTGCCCAGCTCATTCGATATGCCGATAAATATACTATTCACCGATGATATCCGTCCACGCATTTCATCCGGCGTATGCGTGAGCAGCAACGTTCCGCGTATGACAACGCTAATGTTATCAAGGCCGCCCAGCAAGCCAAGCATCAACACCGAAAGCCAGAACCATGTTGAAAGCCCGAAGAC
>VFKN01000071.1 GCA_009885525.1 Anaerolineaceae bacterium
GATCCAAGCTTGCCAGATGAACATTCCACAGCCAACCTCGGACAAATATCCCAAGTCCGCACCCAAGCCAGGAAGAGAATATCCACAGCGCAGCTTTTTTTGCATTCGGCTTCTGAACGATTTGTTTCAAGACTTGCCACTGTGCGACGCTGATGATGAATGCGCCCCAGAATAAACTATCAGTTAGATAGATAGTCATTGTGGATGGACCTGCAAACGGCAAAAACTTTTCGCCTTGTAAAGGAAAGGCAATTGCAGGGATCAATACGGTCAATATCAAGCTAACGGGAAATGCAAGCGTGTATCCCAAAGTGGTTGCCCAAAACCAACGCGAAATTTTCGGCATAAATCTACGCAGGATCAATGCTTGACCTATCCCAGCTACAGATCCAATCAGGAGTCCGTCCAGTAAATAAACAGGAAGTAGTCTGGCAATTTCCAAATATGTTTGTGCGCTTGCATTTGATAAATCAAATATGCCCGCAAACCATGCAGTGGCGGTGGCAATAACCCAGAGTAAATATATTGCCATGAGGCTTGAAATTTTATTAGACATAGTTCTTCCTCTTTATTACAGAATTATAGGATCGCATCAATGATTGTCGAGAAGTGGATTGAGTCTATTCTATCCACTCCACGATCTCTCCATTCAAATTCAGCAACGGAACAACCTGACAGGTATTCACATTCACCAGCGCAGGAACAGTGATCGGCTGGAATTGATTCGTGTCTGTCACATTGATCGTCAGCCACTTGCCGTCTGCGCTCCAGGCGGAAGCCATTGTTACCCAGCCTTCCAGTTGCATGAGCAGTTTTTTCTCCGAGCCGTCCAGCCGCGAGATGAAAATTCCAGGATACATTTTTCCAATCACCTTATCAGCGTAGGCAATCCACGCGCCATCAGGTGAAATGGAAACACTGCTATTGTATGACTGGGGTTGGGTTATCAGCGTTTCGATATTTCCACTCACCACATCCACCGATTGAACGGGAGTACCATCCTGTTGATATACACTAACTATCAGGCGGCGTCCATCGGGCATCCACCCAATCAATGTGAGATTATTGGTGGTGTCTGTCAACGCGCGCGTATTTTGTCCGTTTGCATCCATCACAAAAATATTCATACCTGTATCGGTCTGGCGCATAAATGCAATTTGGTTTCCATCTGGTGACCAGAACGGACTGAGATCGTTTGCGCTATTTGTCAGTGTGGAAATTTGTCCGCTGGAAATATCAAGGATATACAGACCATTTTCTGCGCCGCTGTAAACAAGTTTCGTTCCATCGGGTGAAAGCGATCCGTGCCCAAAGACAAGTCCTTGATCGGAGGAGCCATCTAGACTGGTAATAAAGAGAGACGGATCAGGCGACACAGCGCCGCGCGACAGTAAGACCTTTTGCGATATATCTGAAGGAATCGCTTCGGGACTCGCGATAGCCTGTTTCCATTTATCGAGTGTGACGCATGCCTGAGGCATGAACACGGACGTTGCTCCTGCTTCCGCTGCGGGTGGATTCCAGGTAGTTTGCCAATTGCCGTCAATGACAGCGTTTCGAACGGTCACTAGAATCGGACCAGTGTACTGACCGTCACTCAATGCATAGACTTTCATCACGCCTTTTTCATCTCGCGGCGAAGCTCCGCCGCCACGGCTATTCCCGTTAGTAATTCCGCTTTCCATGTTGAACGGAATACCCTGCAAAGCTGGATCCGCAGTAACGGAAAACTCAAAGCCGCGCTGATCTCCCTGCTGAATAAATTTAGCAGATTGGATGGTTGCTTGATAACCAAGTATCTCCATCGTCTGATTGATCTGCCATTCCTGTCCCAATTGTGGGTTTGCGCCAGGGTCAAAAGTGAACGAATAAGGCTGGATGAATTGCGGGTTTGCCTGCGTCATTTTTAATGTCAAGGATGCTGGAAAAGCTTTCCCGTAGACTTTATACGCCCACTCACCAGGCTGGACATCTGTAATTCCAATCTCATCGAAGGAAGCAGACTCAATCGGATATTCTTTGCCGTTCGCATCCAATAGTTTTGCATCAAAGCCGCCAATCCCAGCATCAGATAAACGCGAGTCATTCCAGTTTGTTCTTCCGATCAAATAATAGCCCTCGTCAATGGGAATGACTTTTTCAATTTGAAGTGACGCAACTAGAAATGATGTGGATGATCTTGGAACATCGGTCAGGATGTCTGCTGGGTCGAAAGTGATCTGCCACGGGTGGGCAATATCCACGTAAGAAATTTCGATCGTAAGCGGTGAGATGATCTTTCCGCCCATCAGCGCATAGGCTTTGATGATTCCATTTTCATCGCGATTTGTTGGCGTTCCGCTGGTTCCAACTCCATCTGCCGAATAGCCTGATTGAACTGCAAGGGCGATACTTCTAAAGGCGGGGTCGGCTTCGAGCGTAAATTCAAATCCGTATAGTTCTTCGGGCATGAAGCGCATCCAGTCTTTGTCTTTCAGGTCGTCGTTTATCACATAACGGGTTGAAATAATTTTTACCGAATATCCAAGCACATCAATTGCCTGATTGATCTGCCACTCCTGCCCAGGCTGCGGATTTGCGCCAGGGTCAAACGTAAATTGAGGCTTGCTTTCCAATGGCAGGTTTGCGCCAACCCAGGGGAGAGTGAGAGTTAGTGGAGCGATAAACGACTCATTGTTAATACTGTAGCCCACCGGACTGCGGTGTGGATCACCTGGGAGTTGAATTTGTAAGAAACTTAAATTAATGGCTTTGCCGTTGGCGTCGGTTAGAGTAACATCCGCGCCCGTGCCTACGCCAGAATCGGCATAGAGTCCTGCTTCCCATTGAATGCTGGTTTCAAGAATGTAGCCCTGTTCTGTTTGCTTCATGGATTCAAGGTGATAGGTCAGCCCCATAAAGGAGTCTGATTTTTCCAACGAAACAGAAGCGGGCACGGGCGGAGTCGGAAGCAGGGTGGCAATCTCAATAATCGGCACAACAGTCAAGTCTGGCGGGGCGGGCACAAATCGCAGAGTTAATTCCCAGTCCTGGGGCGCGGCGGCAGGAGCGACATCTTCCAAACAAGGCAGAAGGAATGTAACTGTGTTCACATCCGCAGGAATGGGCGGATAATTAAAGCCGGTTCGAGAACCGCTTCCACTGCCGCCATTTATATTTAGTTTTGTTCCATTGGGTAAATGCAGGGTGGGAGTGGATGGCTGGCAGGTAAATCCGCTTTCTCCTTTGGGACGCGCTTCTTGTGGAATACCCTCGGTTTTATAAACGATCACGGTTTTATCTGAGGTGAGAATAGCCTGTTCCACCGTAAGTGTGATTCCATCGCGCGTCATGCTGACAGGTTCTGCCAGCACGCGGATCGTGGTGCTTTGGTCAACGATACCTACGCCAGGAATAAAGCCGAAGATGCGGCGCATCGCCATAGCCACATCAGGCACGGTCAAAAGCAAAATGGTGAAGGCAAGCAAAATTATTAATATTGCGGCGGTGATCCTGCGGACAGGTTTCATTCTTTTTTCCTTTTGATAGGCGACGCGGATGCGCGGCAATAAATCAGTATTGTGCGGGGCAAGGCTTTGTGCCGCAGATTCAAGCAGATGGGAAGATTCGATTTGACGATTCATTCGACGCTCCTCTTTGAGCGAAGCAGGTCACGCAGACGGGTTCGCGCGGCATTCAATAACCATTTGATGGTGCCGGGCGCAATGTCCATTTCTTCAGACATTTCTTTTTCACTTAATCCAAGATAATACCTTTGCACAATGACCACTCGCTGGCGGGGAGAAAGTTTGAGTAACGCCTCAATTATTTCGCCGTCGCGTTGTTTTTGTTCCACCTGCGATTCGACTGACTCAGCATGAGCAATCAAATGTTCAATGGTTTCTTCGCCACCTTCAACATCCAATGACTGCCATTTTGAAGTTTTTTGGGCAGCATCCCGCGCTGTGTGAACCACGCTCCGCATAAGATATGGCTCAAAGGGACGGGACTCGTCAAAACGTCCAATATGTTTGAATATCTTGAGAAAAGTATCCTGTGTTACATCTTCGGCAATCTGTTCGTCGCCAACGATCAGAGCGGCGACACGAATCGCCTTGCTTTGATGGCGGGAAACGAGAATTTCCAACCCGCCAATATCACCGCGCTTGAGGCGGCGAATGGCTTCCAAATCATCCATGAATTTCTCCGTTGGTTGTGCGCTCACATTAACCATACTGAATGATAAGCGAAAAGGTTGGGGGGTAAAATGAAACCGCTATCAATAAGCAAAGGACGGCGGTTTCGTGGTTCAGATGTTGGGTGCAGGTTTCATCCCACGCCAGCCATTTACGGACTCCAACCTTCGATAGTACCGTTGATATTCAGCCGCGCAACTTCACAGGTAAACGGGTTGACCAAGACAGGGATATATGATCCATCATTTTTCAGCGTCGTGATCACCAGCCATTGACTATCCGGACTCCACACAGATGAAAAACCTGTTGGAACTTCTGGCTCTGCAACCATTCTGCGTTCCGAGCCATCCAGCCGCGAGATAAAGATGCCCCAATTATTCGCGCCAAATATCCTGTCAGCGAAAACGATCCATTGTCCGTTTGGCGAGATTGCGCCGAAACCTGCTTTGTTTTGAATCGTGAACAGTTTTTTCGTCTCGCTGCTTTGCAAATTATGGGTCGTGAAAGTAAACCCGTCCCCACCCATCACAGAGTAAACGATGGTTTGATTATCAGGCAACCAGCCCGCCGGAGAAATAACTTGCGCCGAGCCCGTGTCAATTTTTCGCAATCCCGAACCATCCACATTGGCAATAAACAGATTGGAAGCGTTTGTATACATTAGGCGTGTGTTATCCGGCGACCAGATGATACGATAACCGTCTGAGCCAATTGCATAGTTTTCCCCACTTGAAAGATTGTGAATATGTATCCCATCTTCGACACTATACGCCAGACGAGTTCCATCTGTGGAAAGCGACGGCCATGTAGCGGTTCTAATTTTGCGCGAGTTCGTGCCATCAAGATTGCTGACATATATTGTAGGCCACAAGCCACCCTCATTACCTTCTGTGAGGATTTTTCCTCCCAAGCCAGATGGAAGCGAATCATTCCGCGCTGATAGTTGGTTCCATTTATCAAGCGTGAGACACGCCCCAGCCGCAGAAGGTATGGGCACAGGCTCGGAAGTCAACGGCGGAGTCCAAGTCACTTGCAACAATCCATTGACAACATAAGGGATGTACGTGTTGATGAAATAATGATGCAAGCCAGTGGGCATGTCCTTGTTCGTGACGCCAGTAGAAAATATCTTTGGATCATAAACTCCACCACCACCTCCGCCGCCTCCGCTACAAATCGCAGGCGGTTGTGCGAGAACATCGGTCACATCGGCGTAAATATCTGGAAAATCACTTGAGAAATTAAAGTTAACGCCAACTCCCTGACAGGTATCTGGAAGAGTCACCAGTTTGATGGACAGCAGTCGAATGGTGTGACCTTCAACAACGAAATCCTGGTTGACATCCCGTATCTGTCCAATTTGCGGGCTGGAACCAAAGTCAACTTCAAAATCACTGGCTGGCGCAATCAAGGTTGTATTAATGGATGAGACACTCAGTGTCAGCGGTGCTACGAAAGCCTTGCTGTTCGTACGATATGACCAGGGCATATTATTTTCATAGAATGAGAATGGCTTGTGCGCGTCAACATGAACTATCTCAATTGGAATTTCCTGTCCGCTTGCATCCGTCAAAACAGGAATCACCGCTTCTGAGATCATGCCCTTGCCAGAAGGAAACACTGAATCGTCCCATGATAAATTCCCTGTAAGGACATAACCATCTTCCAACTCAATTACATTGTCCAACTGGAACGTAAACCCATTGAGCGTTGCAATGTTGGAAAGCGCAGGTGTACTGGTCTCGCCTGCAACAGGCGTTACTTCTTGTGGCGCTGGAGTAAATTCGATCACAGGCGCGTAGGTTATATCCGCTGGCGCAGGCTTTAGATGAAAAGTAATTTCCCAATTTTCAGCCGCCGCGCCAATTGGCATATTTTGCAAAACAGGAATGAGAAGCGTTAATTCATTCACATCCGAAGAGATGGGCGGATAAACCAACCGCGCAACATAATTCGGCCAGCCGCCTTCTGTTTTTATACTATCAAGCAATGGCTCAGGTGCGCCGGTGTAACCCGTAGATTCTTCAAGCGTGCTTCCATCGGGCAAACGCAATAATTGAACAGAGCCAAAAGGATTTCCGCCGCCTTCACCGCCTGAGTTTGCGGCGGCAATCGTAAGACCTTCTGTTTTATAGATGATGATCGTGCGTTCAGAGTCAACGAAAACCTGTTCAATACTCACAGTAATCCCATCTTGCGTTTGGCTGACCGATTCTGCCAACACACGCAGCGAATCCTTCTGTACGAAACCGATACCGGGAATAAAACCAGTCAATCGCCCAATTGCATAAGATACACCTGTCAGCAATAGCAGGGCGAGAAAGGCAAGCAGGATCGCAAGAGCAGGTCGGGCGCGGAGGGTTTGCATGAAAGTCTTCCTTTGATTTAACCGCGCTGCTACACGCGGGAAAAGATTGAGATTGTCGGGGATATGCGGACTGGCGGCAGAATCTAAAATATCGCGATAGTTTTTATTCATCTGTCTCACCTTTCTGCCCAAGCAGGTGACGCAATCGCTCACGAGCTGCGTTCAATAACCATTTGACTGTACCCGGCGCGGCGTCCAATGTGAGCGCCATTTCCCTTTCACTCATGTCGAGATAATAACGCTGGACAATCACGGCACGTTGTCGCGGCGAAAGTTTTGATAATGCATTCAAGATTTCATGTTGCAGTTGGGTAAATTCCACCTGTGATTCAACGGATGCTGCGCGGTCAAGAAGGTTTTCTACTTCACCGGTTTCATCCTCCAGCGAGGTGAATTTTTCGCTCCCCCGAACCGCATTCAATGCGGCGTGAACCACACTTCGAATAAGGTATGGCTCAAACGGGCGGGATTCATCAAATTGCTGAATCCTTTGACAGATGCGGATGAATGTTTCCTGAACGACATCCTGTGCGACAGATTCATCGTGCGTGATCAAGAATGCCGCCCGCGCCGCCTTGACTTGATACTGTTCCATGAGAATCTCCAACCCGCCAATGTCCCCGCGTTTAAGGCGGCGAATGGCTTGCGTGTCATCCATGAACTTCTCTCTTGTTCTGTTGAGTACTCATATCAGGTATACACAATGATAAGCGAAAAGGTTGGGGGTGTATTTTTCAAAATTGACGGGAACTCTATTCGTTCACCAATATTTTGAACCGGGGATTCGATATAATCCTGCTTGGAATGGTTGGTCAGGAACTCCTGTATTCAAGATTTGGATTGAGTACCCAACGGGTCAATCCCTCAATGGCGGCCTGATCCAGATAACGAACATGCAATCCAAAGCCGGCACATAATCCACTCAAGCCTTCCCACCAGGCAATGCCTTCATCCCCTGGTAAAACAAATTCCAATACAGTGCGACGAACAAATGGCAATGGATATTCCTTCCTGTCTTTCGGCATGTATCTCTGGACGATTCGTTTACTCACTTCTATTCCCAGTTTTAGCAATTCTCCACGGATCCGCTCTGCTTCCCATAATTGATTCTCTTTCGCTGTCTTTTGAATCAAGGCGATCGTTTCAACAGAAATCTTTGGCGTACCTTGCGATTTCCACCGCCAATAGAATTGAAACAACTCACGGTGCCAGCGCAACAAAGTATCGGGCTGAACGATATAAAGGGCTTGTTTCCAGAACGTCGTAAAGTGCGATAGAAACATCAGGCGAAATCGTTCAGTATTGGTCAACTGAGGTCGCTTGATCTGTCGATTCAATACGATCAATTGCTGACGAAGCAATGCATTTTCTACAATCAGATCGGTTCGGCTGCGGGTCAGATCTGAAATGGTGCCGATGATTAAGACTGATGTAGCCGGTTTTATCCAGAGTTTGACACGCCCTTGTGGCCAATGAAGGATTTTGCCCATTTTGCTGCTCCCGGAAAATTAGGTTCATTGGGCATCGCCGTGATTAAGCCACATATGGGGGGCGGCAACGAA
>VFKN01000006.1 GCA_009885525.1 Anaerolineaceae bacterium
GAATATGCGATGAATAAAAGCCCGGTCAAAATATTATCAAATAATGAATACTGTCGCAGTGCGGAATAGATCCCCACCAACAAGGCGCCGAGCACGATCAAAAATTCGCCGGTAAGCATCAGGATCAATGTGTTTGGAAGACGTTCAAGAATAACAGTCGTAACCGGCCTGCCTGTTTGCACGATCGAAGTGCCGAAATCACCGCGCAAAACACCGAGGCGCTTTCCATTCGTTTCGGCAACACCATCGCCATCGAGATCAACTTTTGTCCAATCATTGCCGACCAGCCAATACAAATATTGAACATAGGCCGGTTTATCGAGCCCGAGCTGGCGCGTGAGACGCGCGCGGTCTTCGGGTTTGGTCGGCATACGCCCGCCCATGGTGGCAAGCGGATCTGTCGCGTTTTGCATTAAAACGAACAGGATCAAACTTATTAGAAGTAACAAAGGAATGGCTTGCAACAAGCGGCGGACGATATATCTTGTCATCGCATTCTCCTCAAAAAAGAGGGGTTCTGTAAGTATCAAATTTACAGAACCCCTTTGTTGCTATTCTACTTGATTAACTTATTACTTGATGTCCCATTCCGCGATGTTATAGAACGGGGTGGCGCCGGAAATCTTGACATCGACCAGGCGGGAGTTGATCGCCCAGATGTCGGGATCCCAGTAGATACCGATCCAGTATGCCTGATCGAAGATCATGCGGGAAATTTCGTGGAAGGTCTTCTCACGGGCGGCAGCATCCACCTGGGAGCTTTCCTGAGTGAAGAGAGCTTCCAAATCCTTGTCACATACAGCCTGCCAGTTGCTACCATCGGGCGTTTCATCGGTGGGGATATTGCTGCACATCCATTCGGAAGTGTGCGGGTCGGGGAAATTCGCGGTAGTGGAATATTCAAAGATATCGAGTTCGCCCTTTGCAGCAGGACCGCCCTCGGCGTAACCATCGAAGAAGTTTTCGGCGTTGATCAATTCGGTGCCGATTCCTACTGCGAGCAGTTGCTGCTGGAAGACCGCCTGAATTTCCTTGCGGATCTCGCGGGTGGTGGTTCCATACTTGAGGACGAGTTCAACACCGTCCTTATCGCGCGTGCCATCACCATTGCTGTCTTTCCAACCGGCGGCGTCGAGTAGTTCATTTGCCTTGGCGGGGTCAAACGCATAGGGTTTGATGGTCGGGTCAACGAAGGGCATGTTATCCCAATAAGTTGCGGCAACGCCGGTGCGTCCGAGCAGCAAGTCTTTCACGAGGGATTCGCGGTCAATTGCGTATGCAATCGCCTGGCGCACGCCCTGGTCTTTCAAAGCAGGGTGGCCATCCTTGTGCATACTGACATAGAGACCTTCGTTATAACCAGAGAAGGCGGTGAACATTTGAATATTGGCTTCTTCCAAAGCGGGGATATCGGAATAAGCAATAAATGTGCCGAGGTCGCCTTCGCCCGATTTAAGGGCAGCGATCTGTGCGGCATCATCTGGCACAAAGCGGATGAATATCTCATCCAACTTGGGGCGGCCGAGCCAATACTGATCATTGGCTACGAAACGCGCAAATGAACCGGCTTCCCATTCTGCGAAGTTGAAGGGACCGCAGCCGACCATGGGGGCGCGGTTATATTCAGCAGCGTTCAGGTTGCCATCTTTTTCGAAGACAGGCTGGAGAACATGCTTGGGGATAATGCCTTTCCACAAGGTTGCAGCCCAGGGCGCAAAGACATCCTTGAAGGTGACGACAACAGTCTGCGGATCGGATGCAACAACGCTTTCCATCTCATCGTACGGGCTTTGAGATGAAACCGTATTGTTCGAGTTCATATACATATCATAGGTAAAGACAAAATCATCCGCTGTCAGTTTCTCACCGTCAGACCAGACGAGATCATCGCGCAGTTTGAACGTGATGGTCTTGCCGTCTGCTGAAATGCCGCCGTTTTCGGTGGTGGGCATTTCCGTTACCAGCACAGGCACGGGCGCGTTCTTGTCATCATACGTCCACGCGTAGCAGCTCCACATTTGGTAGGTAATGGCTGTGAACCACTGGTTGGTGTACAGCGGATTCAGGTTGTCAAACTCCTGAGTGAAGATGAACGTAGCCACTTTCTTTTCGGCGGCTGGCGCATCAGTTGCAACGGCTGGCGCTTCGGTTGCAGCCGCAGGCGCTTGGGTAGCAGCAGGTTCGCCAGCAGCGGGCTTTGTTGCAACAGCTCCGCCGCCGCAGGCTGAAAGAACCAGCATGAGAGCGACCGTCAAAAACAATACTGACTTCAGATGTTTCATATTTTTCTTCTCCTTTTTTGATTTGGTTAACGCATGAACGCTGCGCGCCATACGCTATTCACTTTTTAATTGCGTAGCACAGACTTAAGTATGTGTTACGCTTCCAGTTCGGGCATGCTGATCTTTGCCCTGCGAGATACGACTTCATACGAGCAGCCGCTGGTCAAAACATGCACGCGGACACTGCTCACCGCCACCGCGCCGCCGTTCTCGATCTCCGCAACATTTGTGGCTTCGATCTCGCTGCCATCCACGATGGTGACCGCGCCTGTGCCGATCACCGTGATCAAATTTTCATCTTCAACAATAGCCGCTGTGTTTTCATCAATACCAACACCCAACAAGCCGGGATGTGCCGCAATAAGATATAACAATCTTCCAAGCCTGTCTCTTTGACGAAAGTGCTGGTCGAACACGATTTTATTTGTTAACCCTAAACCGGGAGAAAATTGAGCAATGCCTTCGCGCGGAGTAGGTCCGCCCTTGCCATACGCGATCATCACCTTCGGCATGACGGCTGCGCCCGCGCTTGTCCCGCCGATAATTACGCCGCGCTGATATGCCTCGAGGATTGCAGATTCGAGCGGCGTGCCACCGATCGTGGCGGGCAGGCGCATCTGCGTTCCGCCGGAGATAAAAATTCCGCTCGCGGATTTAACCGCGTCCACGAATTCATCCGCGCCGGATTCTTCGCGCGTGCGAAAATCGAGGCTGCGAGCGGATCGCGCGCCGCAATCCAAAAAGAATTGGACATAATCCGCGCCGGTGGTTTTCAAAATCGAGGGCTGCGGGAAGATGACGATATCCGCTTGATCGCCGCCCGCGCGGCGCACGAACTCACGCGAGACGATGGGCTTCTTCCAATTTTCGTTGCCGCCGATGGGCATAAGAATGGTCATTGTTGCTGCGCCTTTAAGAAAGTGACGAGTTGCATGCCCGTCGCAAGGATATGATCTTTCATCGCTTTTTCAGCGGCTTGGGAGTTGTGCGCTTCAAGCGCCGAAACAATCGCCCGGTGCTCAATAATATCAAAAGGATCGTGGTCAGGCAAAGGGTGTACGGCGGTGGCGGCAAAGTTTGCGATCAGCATTGTTGGAAAAGCCGCCCACATTTGAGAAAGCGTGCGAATCAAATATTCCCGTTTGCTAACTGTGTAAATAAGTTGATGTAACTTCCTGTTCAACTCGCGATATTTAATCACAGATTCAGGCGCGCTGTATTTTTCTATTTCGAGCTGCAAGGCTTTAACTTCGGCGAATTCCTCGGCGCTGATCACCTCAGCGGATACAAAGGCGGCGCGCCCCTCAAGAAAAGCGCGATGTGTATAAAGGTCGAGTACATCGTCAACCGAAAAAGCGATCACACGCGCGCCGCGATACGGCACATGCTCAATTAATCCTTCCGCCGCGAGTTCTTTAAGCGCCTCACGCACGGGCATCTGACTGACGCCCAAATCCTGCGCGATACGCTCCTGACGCAGCCATTCGCCGGGTTTGTAACGTCCGTCAAAAATGGCGGAGCGCATTTGATCCGCGACGACATTTCTTAATTGTTTATGTGAAGTATTATCGATATGCATGCGATCATCTTTTAATTTCGTCACACCTGCACTTGCGACGAAGCAATTCCTGCACACGAGAAGATTGCTTCGGGCTGCCGCCCTCGCAATGACAGGTGCGCACTAATATATTCCGCCGCCAGCTTGCGTTGAACTTAATACACCGGCTTCTGCCGAAAGTGTATGTGCATAATATGACGCAATTTATGTTTTTCATGTGATATTAGATATTATATCTAATATCTAGAAAAGGATAACATAGCCCCAATACAGAGTCAATAGGCAGATCATTTTTTAAGGTTTAGAGCAAATTGGGGTCAGAAACTTTCATTTTGGAAAGGAATATTCAGGTTTGGCAGGGAAATCATCACCTATGGTAATATCACGCGCATGAGCAAAATCTGGAATGCCTCCGAATATGATATTTCACGTCGTCGCCTCATTCCGTGTTACGACCTATTCTACGCAACCGCAGCAGAATTAACCGCACACTCGATAAAAACCTCATCGCCCACAATTCTTGATCTGGGTGCAGGAACAGGCTTGCTGAGTGAATTCGTCATGCAAAAAGTTAAAACCGCTTCGCTTTATTTATTGGACGAATCAGCCGATATGCTTTCAAAAGCTCAGCAGCGATTGGCACAATACAACCCTCAAATATTTATCCAACCCATGACAGAAACCCTGCCCGCTGGGATATTTCATGCCGTCATTTCATCACTGGCAATCCACCACCTCGCGGATGAAGACAAGATCGACCTGTTCAAACGCATCCATCAGTCACTTGTACCGGGCGGGATATTTATCAACGCGGAACAGATTTTGGGAGTCACGGAATGGCAGCAACAACTATATGAGGATATGCATCTCAATGGCGCGCGCGCATTAGGCAGTGACGAAGATGAAATCCGCGCAGCGCAAAAGCGCATGACTTATGATCGCTGCGCCACACTTCCAAACCAGATTGCATGGCTCAAGGAAATTGGCTTTCAAAACGCAGACTCTTTTTTTCACTCCTTCCGCTTCGCTGTGTATGCAGGTTGGAAATCGGAGAGTCAGGCATAACGCACATCCTTTTACATAAAAGAATATGGGATTATCCATTTGAAAAATCACTCATTGATCACCACACTAAAAAGTCTGACCGGAAATCCGCGTGGATGTGTTTATCCTGAACCATTATGGGGCATCCCTTTTAACCTATACAGCCCTTACGTCTCAATTTACATGGTGGCGCTCGGCGTAACAGAAAAACAAATTGGATTAATTGTCAGCATCAGCTGGGTCTTCCAAATTTTTTTGGCATTGCTAAGCGGTGTCGTTACCGACAAATTGGGTCGCAGACTTACCACAATGATCTTCGACATTCTCTCCTGGAGTGTCCCCGCGCTGATCTCCGCCGTGGCTCAAAATTTCTGGTATTTTCTGGCGGCAGGCATTATTAACAGCGTCTGGCGCATCACGCACAATTCGTGGTCCTGCCTGTTGGTGGAAGATGCGGATCAAAGTCAGCTGGTTGATATTTACACGTGGATTTATATCGCCAATCAACTGGTCGGGTTTATCGCTCCGCTGGCAGGGATATTGATCGGGATTTTTTCACTCGTACCCACCATGCGTGGATTGTATGTATTCGCGGCCTTCATGTTTACACTTAAGGCAATTGTCACCTACCAAATGACAGAAGAAACCGCACAGGGAAAAATTCGTTTGCACGAAACGCGCCATCAAAGTGTTTTTAGCGTACTGGGCGAATACAAAGGGGTTTTGCGCGTTGTCTTGCAATCGTCGCAAACACTCTATACAGCCGGGATTATGCTGGTGATCAGTATCTCGACAATGATCAGCGGAAGTTTTTGGGCCATCATTGTGACCGAAAAACTGCACATCCCTGCGCAGAATTTAGCGGTTTTCCCATTCGTTAAATCAGCGATTATGCTGCTCTTCTTTTTCCTGATCATGCCGCGACTCAACAAAATGCATTATCAATTGCCGATGACAATCGGTTTTCTCGGCTTTGTTGCCAGTCAGATACTTTTAATCACCGCGCCCGCTCAAGGTTATTTTTTTCTTTTAATCAGTGTTTTCCTGGAAGCGTGCAGTTTCGCCGTAGTCGTCCCGCTCCTGGATCAAATGATCGTGCTGACGATCGACCCCGGCGAGCGCGCGCGCATCCAATCGATCTTATACGTTGGCATCATTCTATTAACTTCACCCTTCGGCTGGATCGCTGGAACATTATCTCAAATCAATAAAGATCTACCTTTTATCCTAAACATTTCTTTATTCATAATCGGCGCGGCGCTGGCTTATCTGGCTGGAAAATCTTCACAGGAAAGACAGAAGCAATAACTGCCTGCACTGTGCAAAAAATTGCAAAACCCAAAATCCGTAACGGATTAAAAATATAGAAAAAAAAAAGAGGTGCACAATGTCTAACGTGACCATGCAAAAAACAAACTTCTTCAACTACGCTGAAATGACCTGGGACGTGGTAGATGAACTTCCGCGCGACACGCCGCTTATCCTGCCGCTCGGTGCGGGATACAACCTCGATATGCTCGCTGATCAATTGAGGCATCCGCAAAAAGTTGGAATGCTGCCCCCCTTCCCCTTCGGCTGGCGCGGCAGCGGATTGGAATTACCCGAACCGATTTTTCTTCGATACATTTCAAACCTGTTGAGCAGTTTACGAGATGATGGTTTTTCACGCGTTTATTGCCTAATGCCGCAAGGTCTTGACCCACAATCCTTTTTCACCCTTCAGCCTTCAGCCTTCATCCTTTCACAACCGCACCCATCGCTTTATGCGCAAACGACTTTCCTCCCGCCTGACTCTGAACGCGGAAAAGTGATTCTGATTCCCATCGGTCATACCGAGCAGCACGGATTTCATCTCCCGCTTTTTGTAGATACAGTCATCATCGAAGCGATTGCAAATGGCACAGTGGAAAAATCACCTGCGCGCTGCTGGAGTATGCCGGTCATGCCATATGGAGTCAGCACACATCGCTCATCCTTCGCTGCGACAATGAACGCGGGCGGACGCGCATTCGAAGATTTTTGGGTCGCGGTAATTGACGTATTAGTCGCGCGCGGATTTGATCGCTTCTATCTAATGAGCGGTCACGGCGGGAATAGCTCCTTCCTCGTGAATATTGTCAAATACGCGGGAGAACGCCACCGCAGAATTTTCTGCGCTACCGCATGGCTACACACTTCAGGCAAGATCGGCGCGGCGGCACTGGATAAATATCGCACGACCAAGATCGGTGGGATGGGTCACGCGGGCGAATTGGAAACATCCTACATGCTGCATCTGCGTCCCGATGTATGTCAAATGGAACGCGTGGTGGATGAAACCGATTTTGTCGCCACCCCCGATTATTATATGGATTGGATCGAAGGCGGCTCGCTGATCGCAAATCCCCCCTGGGACGACGATTCAAAAACGGGGGCGTACGGCGCGGGCAGTCATGCGACGGCAGAAAAAGGCCGCTTGTGGCTTGCAGCCGCCATCGAAGAAAAAGCCACGCATGTCGAGGAAATCCACGAACAACATGAGCGGCGCGAGAAGAGACGAAATGAGGGCTATGGGCTTTGGGGAAAATTTAAAAAAACCTAATTCATCGGAATGGTAAAGCAGAACGAACTCCCCGTTCCTGCCTCACTCTCGAACCATGTCTCACCATCGTGCAGATCGACGATATGTTCAACAATTTTCAAGCCAATGCCGAATCCCAAACGCGGGTCATTTTTATCCGGCAGAATAGTCTCAAACGGCTCGAAGACCAGTTCCTGATTCGCTTCCGCGATGCCGATGCCGGTATCGCGTACTTCAAACAGAATGTCGTTCCCTTCACGCGCAACGCGGATGTTAATACTTCCGCGATCAGTAAATTTCACCGCGTTGTGGATTAAATTCAACAAGACTTGCGATAGCCGCATAGGATCCGCTTCAAGGGTGGGTAAATCATCGGCAATATCTTCCTCCAGCACGACACCGGGTTTCGATTCGATCAATTGATCCGCGATCGTCATCACGCCGTCGAGCGTATTGTAAATATCCACTTCTTCGGGATTAAATTCCATCCTGTTTGTGAGGGTTTCAGCGTAATCTTGAAAATCATTCACCTGCCCGACCAAAGGCATAAGCGCCGCAAGAATGTGTTCAATGGGAGAATCTTTTATATCAATGTAATCTTCCAATTCTTCGATGCGATATAAATCCTTTACTTTTGATTGCACCTCGGCAAGCCCCAGGCGCATGGTGATGGACGTTTTGTATAAATACTCGTTATATTTATTTTCGTTTGACATTTTCTGCTCCCGGCGTTTGCCGCCTAAATTAATAATTTTTTCGGTAATAGCAAAAACTTTTTTTTATCCACCTTACGCAATGTCGTTCTGAGCGGAGCGAAGAACCTCTACGTTTATCTCAGAGACCCTTCGCTAACGCTCAGGGAATCACGCTTGGGTGTGTAAGGTCACTTACTCACAGATTTTTCTTTTAAAAAAATTAAAATCTGTGGATTATTTCCGATGAATATCTATTTTCAAAAAAGGTCACTTCCCCACTTCAAAATTCATCCACATGGGGCAAAATGAATTATGTCCAACCTGTAAAACCCAATACGAACGATATGAACCTGTTCTTCTAGGCGCAATGAAGGTTGCGCCAATTGGGAGCATGCTGCCAGATCCCACAGTTGATGAAAGGTCCCGCCTCTTCGTGCCCTGGCCGTTATATCCGCCCCTGTATAGAAAATCGATGGTATTGGCTGTCCAGGGTTCTGATCCAATATTGACAACTTCCCAGCCGGCATAAAATTTTTCACCCGGCTTTACTTTCACATTGGGGCTATAGCGGACATAACAAGCCCACATCCTTTTGATAATTTTGATATTACCGCCGCCGACATCAACGCCGCCAATCGAATTAATATATTGAGCAGTTGCGTTTAACGAAACGTCCGTGGATTCAACTTTTATGTCGGACGTAGCCGTAAAAAGGGAAAAGAAAAAAGTCGGGGATGGGGTTGGCTGCGTTGGGGTTATGGTAGGCTTGCGCGTGGCCGTGGGAGTCAATGTAGGCGGGCGGGCTGTCATCGTTTGAGTTTGAGCAGCGGCGGCAGTCTTTACGATCATTGCCTCCAATGTTTTCCGTACGTTCACTTCCGGCACGGGAGTCGGCGCGGGTGCTCCAGCCGATGGTGAAAGACAGGCTGACAGGAATAAGATCAAAAGCATCAGCCCGCCTATCTTGCGATAATCTCGTGAGTTCATTTTTTTCTCCTTACGCTAATGGCAGTATAACACGCGTTCAGGATGCGTATTTCTTGATAAATTCTTCGCCTCTGCCGATTAGATCATCATAATCATCAGGGATGGGCGCGGAGGCAAGCAGGGCTTGAGTCTTTTCGCGCAGCACCTGACGCGCGGGCGGAGATCCGGCATCCTGCCATTTCTCCATGCTGTGATGTGGATAGATATTGCTGGTGTAATATCCGTTTTTATAATTTTTCAACGTGGAAGGTTGATTCAAGAAATTTTTTCCCGGCCCAACTTTGGCAATTTCACTGATCGCGGAGTTGACATCATCAAGTTGAAAACCATCGTGCAAGCGCAGGGCCTGATCGATAATTTCGTGGACGTGAACAATGGTAGTTGGCGAGATCGACTTCGAGCCGAGGGAATCTCCGATGAAGGGAGCGAGATGTCCGTGGGAGAGAAGCAGCGCGAGCGTATTCATCCAATAGGTGTCGGCGGAAATTAAATCCATGCCCCAGCCGGTTCCGCTTCCAGATGTGGAGCAATGCGGGATGCCGTAATGTTTCATCATCTCGGAGCATGCCACGCTGATGAGGATGCTTTGCGGATCGTAAAAGTTGAGCATGGTACGCATGTCAAAATAAACGGGCAGCATGCCGAGCAGAATCGGCGCGCCTTTTTTGATGGTCTGGCTGATGACCAGCCCCGCGAGTAGTTCCGCCATCAGAAGTGTGAGCGTGCCCGCGGGTGTCAGCGGCGTGGATGCGCCCGCCATGCTGTAATTTGAAAAGATGATCGGCAGCCCGCGCTCAATGGAGATTTTCATTTTATCGACCGTGCCCGCGTTCATCACCAGCGGACTGACGGGATTGAAATATGGAATGATAAACGGCTTACTGCCGAGATCGCCATGCAGCGCCTCGAACATTTGCATGACATCGGGGAAACGGTTTTCATCGGAGACAAGCAGAACAAGCGGCTTGGTTGTATTTGAAATGTGCTCAAGCGAGCCGTATAAATCTGTTAACTCTTCGGGAACATCACGCACAATGCCGACTGTGGAAATTACGTCATAATGCTTTAGCCCCGAACTCAACCGCACAAGGTCTTGAAAATTTTTGCGGCGGAAAATATCAAGTGTTTCATCAACAGGATTTTGATAAAACAGCGCGGTAACTCCCGTCCCAAAGCGCAGACGATCTTCGCCGAGATTCATTTTATGCTCGCCGCGCCGGTCGTACACGTCTATTGTACGCGGCGCAGATTTGATCGCCGCCTCGACGATTTCCGGCGGGAATTTAATGATGCGATCCTGCGACTTCAAACCCAGTTTTAATTCCAGCATTTGCAAAATGGAAGGTGAATCCACGCGCACACCGGTTTCGCTTAATACTCTTAAGACATTTTTGTGCGCTTCCTGAATCTGCTCTTCATTCATCATGGTCAATCGCGGGCGGACGTTGTTCATGGGCTGAGTCTCCTGAGTGTGATTGGTGTGCACGCAAAACATGTCAGGCCGGGGTTGCTCCCTGCGCCGTCCCCGGCGCAGGGTTTCCTCGCAAACCGCCGCCGAGGACGGCGGCTGGAGCATAGGTTAATGACAACCTTTGCGTGCACACGTGTGATTGTAATGGAAAAAGAAAGACAAAGTTGTGGGTTATAATTTTATTGGAGCAAGGAGTAACCATGTTAACGACTTTACAAGGCGTATATCGAAAGGGAAAGATTGTGCTAAAGAACAATCCTTCCGGTATTCCCGATGAGACCCCAGTGATTGTCACTTTTCTTGGCGCTGAAGGGATCGACCTGCGCGCGCGGGGAATCAGCGAAGAACAAGCCAGAGAGTTGCGTTCGCAACTTGCCGCGTTTGCAGAAGAGTGGGATAGTCCTGAAATGAGCGTCTATGACAACTATCCAAACGCTTAAACGCGGCGATATTGACTGCGTGATTGTGAAAATTCCAATGGGGGAAGTGGACAAGGCTCTCAAACATACTTTGGGGCTGTAAACGCCAAAAAACGGCCTTGGAGCAAAGAAGACTCCGAGGTCGTTTTGATTCCACAACGAACGCTCATCATCGTCAATCGCGGGCGGACGTTGTTCATGGGTGAGTCTCCTGTCCGCTAATTGTAATGGGGAATAGAGAATGAAAAAAAACGAATATAATCGACAAAAATAAAAACGTCGTAGTTTCATGTGGATATGAATGTCTGCATGGAGAATCGAGCGCGAAGAAAAAGGAGAGTGGTTCTATGAAATCTGTACTGCGCACATCATTTTTTATTTTCACCCTGTTGGCGTTGACTTTCAATACGCTGGGATTTGTAACTACGGCGCAAGCCGCTCCCATTGAAACAGAGCCGGGCGCGGGCGCTTCGTCATTGATGCAATTTACCTCAAGCGGACATATCCTCGGCTTCACGTCGCAAGGCATGTACGCCGCCACGGGCAGCCATGCGTTGCATGTGGATTTTGTGGACGCGAA
>VFKN01000190.1 GCA_009885525.1 Anaerolineaceae bacterium
CTTGGTTGTCAAACACCTGACCAATCGCACCCGCTCTCGTAAATCTCGTTTGCGAAAACAGCAAGAAAAAGACACTGTAACTTGACATTGTCAAAGTAGTTACAAATAAAAAGACCTCGGAGGTTTTCAAAACCTCCGAGGTCTTTTTTATATTCTCAACACCTTTGTTTCGTATTATCGTTTCGCAGATATTCTTATTCCACAAACCGATACTTCAACAGCGTCCACACCGCTTGAAATGCATCTTGCAGTTTGATCTTTTTCCCCTGCGCGTAATCGCGCGGATTGAAGGTAATCGGCACTTCAAAAATGCGGAACTTGCGCTTAAGGATTTTGGCGGTGAACTCGGGTTCAAAGTCAAAACTGTTGGCGTGTAAAACCATTCCATCAAGAACTTCGCGGCGGAAGACTTTGTAGCCGGTTTCCATATCCGTCAGGATGGTGTTGTATAAAATGTTGGTCATAAAGGTTAGCATCTTATTCGCCACCAGATGCCAGAACATCGTCACGCGGTGCGCGCGCCCCAAAAATCGCGAACCGTAAACCACATCCGCGATGCCTTCTTCGATCGGCTGCAGCAGGTTGGGAATGTCGCGCGGATCATATTCGAGGTCGGCATCTTGAATGAGCAGGATATCGCCTTGCGCCGCAGCCATGCCAGTTCGCACTGCCGCGCCTTTGCCCTTATTCTTCTCATGCAGAATGACGCGGATGCCGTCTTTGCCGTCCAGCGTTTGCAAAACATCGCGCGTGCCGTCCTTCGAGCCGTCATCTACAACAACGATCTCGTGGGCAAGTTTTTGCTCCTGCACACGCTTCAAAATAACCTGGATACTTTCAACTTCATTGTAAACGGGGATTATGATTGATAGTTTCATGTTACGCGGATTATAAACGAAAAGAAGTATAATCGGCTCAAAGATAAAAATTCCCCCGAAAATTGGATACACCTCTATGATGAGACAACAACAAGCCCAACAAGCTCCCCCTGCACCTGCCGCACCAAGTGGAGCCTTCTCGCCCCCGCCCGTCACCAGCCTAGAAGATACCGGGCTCTCAGCGCTTTGGCTGCAAGACTTGATCCTTAAGGTTTTGTATTTTCGCGGATATATGACCGGCTTCAAGATCGCCGAAGAGATTTGTCTGCCGCTTTCGGGTGTGGCAGATCAACTCTTAACCGCGTTGAAGCAGGAAAAATTTATCGAAGTTAAATCCTCACAAGGCGGATTGGGCGGCGACGGCGCGTACAACTTCGGGATTACCAACGCCGGAGTCCTGCGCGCGCGCGAAGCACTCGAGCGCAGCCAATACGCGGGACCCGCCCCCGTCCCATTTGATGTGTATAACGAAGCGATCCGCCGTCAGAAGAGCGGACGCATGGTCGTCACCGCGCGCAGCATGCGCCAACTCCTCGCAAAGATGGTCATTTCAGAGTCCATCTTTCAACGGCTCGGACCCGCGCTCAATTCCGGTTCATCCATTTTTATGTATGGACCTCCCGGAAATGGCAAGACCAGTATTGCCCGCGCTTTCGGAAATTTGGTGCTGAGCCAGAACATGTACATTCCTTACGCTTTATATTTGGATGGGCAGGTTATCAAAGTTTATGATGCCGTCAGCCACACGATTGCGCCAGACGATGCAACCGGCCCGGCAGACAACGCTGGCTCATTGCGTGCGAGCAGTCGCCGCGATCCGCGCTGGGTTAAAATTCGCAGACCCTTTATTGTAGTTGGCGGTGAATTAACGCTCGAAGGTCTCGACCTCGTTTTTGACGACACCACCAAAGTTTACGAAGCGCCGTTTCAAGTGAAAGCCAACGGTGGCATCTTGTTGATCGATGACTTCGGCCGTCAGCAAGTCCGCCCGCGCGACCTGCTCAACCGCTGGATCGTTCCGCTTGAAAACCGCGTCGATTATCTGCGCCTGCATACGGGGCGCAAAGTGGAAGTGCCTTTCGATGTGCTGATTGTGTTCTCCACGAATCTTCCGCCAAAAGACCTTGTAGATGAGGCCTTCCTGCGCCGCTTGCGTCACAAAATCGAAGTGAGTGATCCTTCATTTGAAGAGTATCGTGAAATTTTTAAACGTGTTGCTCAAGATAAAAAAGTGGAATTTAACGATCAGGGTCTGGCATATCTCTTGCAGGAATGGTATATCAAACGCAACCGTAAACTGCGCGCCTCACATCCGCGTGATTTGTGCGACCAGATTCTTGACATTGCCACGTATCTCTCTGTCCCGCCGACTATGTCACGCGAGATGATCGATAACGCCAGCAGAGCCTACTTCGTGGATATTTAATATTTTCACCGCAAAGGCGCGATATTTGCACCGCACTGCGGGTGCAGTGCAAGCCTTTGCGTTTAAAAAATACACAGCAGATTCATGACCTCAACATTTGAAAACTTTCCTACTCCCATTGTTCTCGCTCACCGCGGAGATCTTGCTCACGCGCCTGAGAATACCCTGCCGTCGTTTCAACAAGCCCTCCAAAAAGGCGCGGATGGCGTTGAACTCGATGCCAAACTCACTGCTGATGGTCACGTCATCGTGATTCACGACGCCACCGTAGACCGCACCACAAATGGCAAGGGACGTGTCGCATCACTTGCGCTTGATGCCATTCGTCAACTCGACGCGGGTATCTGGTTCAATGAAAAATTTAGCGGCGCAAAAGTCCCATTGCTGGAAGAAGTATTTGAATTGGTTGGCAGGGATAAACTCATCAACATTGAGTTGACTAATTATTCCACGCCGCGTGATGGACTTGTCCTCAAAGTGTGCGAACTTATTAAGAAGCATAACATTCATAAGCAAATTATTTTCTCATCCTTCTTTCCTTCCAACTTGAAGATCGCTGCGCAGACCCTGCCTGAAATTCCGCGCGGATTGCTTGCCATGCCGGGCATTGCGGGAATTTGGGCGCGTTCATTTGGATTTATGTTCGGCGACTATCAAGCCTTGCATCCGCATATTTCCAGCGTCAGCAAGGAACAGATTCTGCGTGTGCATCGTCTCAAGCGCCGCGTGCATGTGTGGACGGCAAACAGCCCCGAAGAAATTACCCGGCTTAAAAATTGGGGCGTGGACGGGATTTTTACGGATGATCCGCAGGCCGCCTTGCGCGCACTTGGGAGGGCTGGGTGAATTTATTCGCGCGTTTGAATCAACTCCGAGCTGGGAACGAAGCGAATATCCGCATGACGCCGTTTTATGAGCGGCGTCCGTTTTGTCTTAATGACTCCATCAGCATTGTAGGGGCGCTCTGCCCTTGCGCTGCCTATCAGGTATCTCGATGCGATTGACTCGAATTTTAGTATTCATTATTTTTTTGATAACGCTCGCGCCCTTGGCATCTGTGCAGGCGCAAACAGCCACACCTCCACCCGATGTGCGGCGTATTTTGAATTCCATGACGCCCGAAGAACGGGTGGGGCAACTCTTTCTTGTGACATTTAACGGCACAGATACGGGCGCTGATTCGCAACTGAATAACTTGATGAGTCGTTATCATGTCGGCGGCGTGGTCCTGCTTGCGCAGAACGATAACTTCGTTTCTGAACCGGATACAGTGCCACAAGCGCGCAACTTGATCGATAATATTCAACGCTTGGAATGGGATACATCCATTAATCCTGTTACAGATCAGGTAACGGGTCAGCAGATCACTAACACATACGTACCGCTTTTTGTCGGCATTACGCAGGAAGGGAATGGATCTCCCACCGATCAAATATTAAGCGGTTTGACTCCTTTGCCGAGCGAAATGGCAATCGGCGCAACATGGAGCACCGATCTAGCCACGCGTGTCGGTGATGTGCGCGGACGCGAACTCTCAGCGCTTGGATTTAATTTATATCTTGGACTCTCCCTCGATGTGCTGGACGCGCCCTCGGTTTTAGGTGGTGACCTCGGGACGCGCGTATTTGGCGGCGACCCGTTTTGGGTCGGTGAAATGGGTCGCGCATATGTCTCAGGGTTGCATATCGGCAGCGATAATCACTTGCTGGTGATTGCAAAACATTTCCCCGGCGTGGGCGGTTCAGATCGCCTGCCCGAAGAGGAAGTGTCCACTGTCCGCAAGTCCATTGAGCAATTAAAACAAATTGAGCTCGCGCCTTATTTTGCAGTAACCGGTAACGCGCTTTCCCCCGAATCAACAGTAGACGGTTTGCTTGTTTCGCACATTCGTTATCAGGGTTTTCAAGGGAACATCCGCGCCACCACGCGCCCGATCAGCTTTGACCCGCAGGCATTGGCGCAGATTTTAACGCTGCCGCAATTTGCTGCATGGTATTCACAGGGCGGATTGATCATCAGTGATGATCTCGGCACGCGCGCAGTTAAGGAATTCTATACATCAGGCGGCGGGCAGTTCTCTGCGCGTACTGCCGCGCGCGATGCCTTCCTTGCCGGTAATGATATGTTGTATCTGGGCAATATCACATCCGATGATAATTCGGATGTGTACAATTCCACGATCAATACCATCGAATTTTTTACGCAGAAATATCGTGAAGACCCCGCTTTTGCGCAGCGCGTGGATACTTCTGTCGCGCGTATCCTCGCCGCGAAGTTTCATCTCTATGGCAGTCTCGCCCTGCCCAATGTGATTGTGCCCGCGAATTCTTTGAACGAGATTGGCTCTTCTGCAGATGTTACTTTTGAAGTCGCGCGCAATTCAGCCACACTCATCAGCCCTGACCGTCAAGACCTTGCCGGTGTAATGCCGCTTCCGCCTCAACAGAATGAGAGCACAGTCTTCATTACAGATACACAGAGTATCAAGCAATGTACTACTTGTGTTGAACAACCCTTGCTTGCGGTGGATGCATTACAGCAAGCCGTCCTGCGTTTATATGGGCCTCAAAGCGGAAATCAAACCACGAACTTTCATCTGGCATCCTACTCGTTCCAAACCCTGCAAGCCTTGCTTGATAGCCAAAGTCCTGAATTTATCGAAAACGATCTTACGCGCGCAAATTGGGTTGTCTTCTCGTTGCGTGATGCTTCGCAGGGACAGCCCGCGCTCATCAGCCGCTTTTTGCGCGAACGCCCCGATCTCTTAAGGGATCGGCGCGTGATCTTATTTTCCTTTGGCGCGCCGTATTATTTTGACACGACCACCATCTCAAAATTTACCGCCTACTTTGCGCTTTATAGTAAACAACCCCAATTTGTGGATGTGGCCGCGCGGCTGCTTTTTCAGGAACTCACGCTGGTCGGTGCTTCCCCCGTTTCGATTCCCGGCATCGGATACGACCTCACCTCCGTGATGTCGCCCGACCCGAATCAGATTATCCTGCTTTCTCTTGATCTCGCGCCTGTTCCGATTGTGACTGGAAGCCCGCTTACCCCCGAACCAACCGCGATCCCGCTCTTTAGGATTGGCGATACCATCGCAGTTCGCACCGGCGTAATCAAAGATCATAATGGCTATCTCGTCCCCGATGGTACCGTGGTTCAATTTTCCATGCTGCTCACAGGGGAAGGCGGCGGCATCGTCAAACAAGTGGATGCGATCACTACGCAAGGCATTGCGCGCGCCGCGTTTGGTTTGGATAAACCCGGGCTGCTTGAGATCAGCGTGGTCAGTGAACCCGCCACGATCTCTGAAGTCCTGCAATTGGATGTTTCGCAATCAGGCGCGGTCGCAGTGACGGTCATCGTCCCCGAGTTGACTCAATCCATCCAGCCGACTCCCGAACCGCCCGTCGTTGAAGAAGTGAACCCATATATTTCTACACAAGGGTATCCGCTGTTTTCGGCATGGTTCCTTGCCATGCTTTTCATCGCATTCAGTGTGTGGATCGTGTACGGGATCGGTTCACGCATTCGGGATATCCGCTCCGCGCTCCGCTGGGTGTTGGGAATTGCATTAGGCGGACTTGGCGCCTATAATTTCATCGCCTTTGGGCTGTTGGGAATCAATACTTGGCTGCTTCTTCGCGGAATTTCAGGTGCGATCGCGTTTATTTTTGTAGGCGAGTTAATCGGTTTCATCGCGGGTTTGGTCTGGTCGCAGCGGAAGTAGTTTAAATATTGTGGCATTAATGTCACGCTACGTAGTCTAGGAGAAAATATGGCAACGAAAGCAAAAAAAGAAAAACAGCCCCCGATCTTATTTAATAAAACGCAAGCCATCATCAAGAGGGTAAATAAAATACTGGGCGGCACGGTCGTGACATACTTCAATAACTCACGCGGAAGTGTTTGCCACGACGATGTGCTTGCCTTATTTGAATTATTGGAGAAGATCGGGCATCAGCAAAAAATTTATCTCTTTATCAAATCGAGCGGCGGCAATGGGCAGGCCTCTTTGCGGATCGTGAATCTACTGCGTCAATATTGCGACGAAGTCATAGCGGTCATTCCGCTGGAATGTGCATCCGCCGCAACCATGATCACGCTCGGCGCGAATGAGATCCAAATGGGACCGATGGCATATCTCACGCCGGTGGATACTTCGCTCACGCACTCGCTTTCCCCGATTGACCGCGACAATGACCGCGTTAGCGTCAGCCTCGATGAGTTGACGCGCGTGGTGCGCTTGTGGCAGGCACAGAATGGCAAGGCCAAAGAAAATCCGTATCAGGAATTATTCCAGCATGTCCATCCGCTTGTCATCGGGGCAGTGGATCGCGCCGAGTCGTTATCCATCATGCTGAGCAAGGAACTGCTCGCGTATCACATCAAGGAAGAAAATGTCGCCGATAAAATCGCCGCGTCATTGAACGCCAAATATCCGTCACATGGTTATCCCATTCTATATGAGGAAGCCAAGCGTATTGGACTAAAAGTCAGCCGGCTTGCGCCTGAGATCAACTCGCTTTTGCTGGAACTCAACGAACTTTACAGCGAAATGGGGCAGCGTGCCACGACTGATTTTGACGACACACATGCACACGGCAACGAGATCCTCAATATTTGGGAATCAACCGATGTGCTCGTTTATTACCGGCAGGATAAAGATTGGTTCTATCGCACCGAAGAACGCCGCTGGATTTCACTCAACGATAACAGCAGCTGGCAGCGCGTGGCGAAGATCGGCAAAAAGGTGGATAAGTCCATTTTACACATTACTTAAAACCTGTGCAAAACCTGTGCAATCTGGTAGAATTTAAAAATCAGATTCGACCCAATCCGTATCTGAAAAGATGCGGATTTATTTTGACAGTAAATCAGGAAAGATATGGCAAAACAAAACTACCTCAAATTCAACGACCCCGCGCCCGATGTGGAGCTGCTGGATACGCAGGGAAAGCAAACCCGGCTTTCATCCTTGTGGGAGCAGAACGTTTTACTGCTTGCGTTCACCCGCCATTTTGGATGCCCGCAGTGTAAAGAGATGACCGATCAGCTGCATAGCGCGCAAGGCGAATTAAACAAAATCGGATTGCGCCTCGCGTTTATTTGTCACGCTTCAGTTGAATCCACGAAGCAGTTCCGCGAACAGCGCGCGCCGAATGCGATCTGCCTCGCTGATCCCGACCGTGCCGCGTATCGCGCTTATGCTTTATATCGAGGCACGCTATGGCAGACCATCCTCTCGCCGCAGATCTGGCAATCGAATCGCAGACTTGCGCGCGTGAAAAATTTCAAACCCGAGTTGCCGCCCGCGGGACAGGATGCCGCGCAAATGTCGGGCGTCTTCATCATCGGCACAGACGGGCGGATTCGTCTGCCTTATTATTATGAAGACATCGCGGACCATCCGCCCTTGGATCTGCTCCTGCATGGCATTATGGGCGCCAACTGGAATAAGCCTTTTAATACTGAACCTTTAACATAACCCTATGAAAAATTTTTTTCTCGCAACTTATCTTGCCATCAAAGAAGTCCTTCGCAACCGCGGACGTTTTCTCCTCGTCGCGTTGGTGATCGCACTTATTACGGTGTTGGTCTTGTTTATTGCCGCATTGGGGGAGGGACTCTCAAATGCAAACCGTCAATATGTGGCGAACCTTGACGCGCAGTTGATCGTCTTTTTGGAAAAATCGGATTACAGCATTTCCGCCAGCCGTTTAGAGACAAATACCGCGAAATCCGTTCGGCGCGTAGAGGGGGTCGCGGACGCGGGCGCGATCTATACATCCAACACGCAAATTGTTTCCCTGCCCGAGCCGCTGAAAATATCCATGCTTGGCGCGGAGGCTGCGCGCCCCGGGATGCCGCCACTTTTGGAGGGCAGATATTTCCGCGGCGGTGAAGCGCGCGAAGCAGTCATGGATATGAGTGTGGCGCAGCGTACCGATTTGAAGATTGGCGATGAGATCGAGATCCGTTCGACGCAAGGCACGAAGGATCAGTTTTATACATTGAAGATCGTGGGCTTGGTGGGCAAGCAGGCGTATTCCTTTCAGCCGACTATTTTTGTTCCCGCTTCAACATGGGAATTAATGCGCCCGCAATCTGAATCCGACTTAAACAGTGATACGCCATATCCAAACATTATCGCGGTCAAATTGCAAGACCCTTCACAAGTTGCAATGATGAAACTTCGCTTGCAAGATCAAGTGCCAAATATCGAAGTTGCCGATATTGAAACGACCATTAACAACATTCCCGGCTATACCGCGCAGCAAGGCACGGTGCAGACACAGGGCGTGTTCACATTGTTGATCGGTATTCTTGTGATTGGTGGTTTCTTCCAGATCCAAATTTTGCAAAAAGTCCCGCAAATTGGCGTGCTAAAAGCGATCGGCGCATCGAATGGGGTGGTGGGGCTTTCCGCGGTCATTCAAATTATTATTGTCACTGCTATTGGTGTTGGGATTGGCGCGGGGCTAAACTATTTGTTCTCACTTGGATTGCCCCCGACCATTCCGCTGGAGTTTAACGGTCAGCGTTCGTTGATTGCCATTGCATTGTTGTTGTTCATCGGCCCGTTTGGCGGCATGGTTTCCATTATTTACGCCATTCGTATTGAACCGTTGAAAGCGTTGAGATTAGGATAAGAAGATGAATTCAGTTGCTTTGGAAGTTCGTGATCTGGTAAAAACATTTTCATTGGATGGCACAACCATCAATGCTGTCGATGGTGTTTCGTTTCAAGTAAAGTCCGGCGAGTTTGTCGCTTTGGTTGGTCCGAGTGGTTCGGGCAAGACCACCATGCTTTCGATCATGGCTGCGCTGTTAACTCCCACCAGCGGGCAGGTCTTGATCGACGGGCAGGATCTTGCGAAGATGAATGAAAAGCAGCGCGTAAGACTGCGCCGCGAGAAAATCGGCTTTACGTTTCAATCCAATAACCTGATCCCGTTCTTGACCGCGCGTGAAAATGTGGAATTTATGTTGCGTCTGAATGGAAAACTTGATCGCGCAGGACGCGTCCGCTCGGATGAATTGCTGGCGCGGCTTGGACTTATGGAGAGATTACACAGCCTGCCCGCGCAAATGTCGGGCGGACAGCAGCAGCGCGTCGCGATTGCGCGTGCGCTCATCCATAACCCCGCTGTTGTACTCGCGGATGAGCCGACCGCTTCATTAGATACAGAACGCGCATTTCAAGTGGTGGAAACTTTCGCGCACCTCATCCATGAAAATGACCGCGCCGGCATTATTGTCACCCACGATTTGCGTATGTGTCAGTATGTGGATCGTGTCTTGCAAATGCAGGACGGAAAATTGGTGCGCGTGGTTGAAGATAAAAAAGAGATTATGGAACTTGCGCATGGAACGCTCACGCATTAACACTTAACGATTTTTTCGTGCCCATTGGATTGCAGATTCAATCTCATTATCAAGAGCGTCCAGCAACAGAATATTTCCCCTCGTCGTTAGGTGATGCGTGTCACGGTATATTTCTTTTCCACCCGCTGCGATTGGACTATATTGACTGAGGTCTTTAAAAAACATGTTTGGGTTTTGCGCGGCAATGCCCTCAATGTATTGATCAAATTTTTGGGCGCATCCGGAATATTTGGATGGCTTAAAATTTGAGAATGTATAAAAATCCTGATTGACTGGTGTGCGATAAACCACGAGGCTGAATTTATATTCATGGCTCAATTGAACCAGTTTTTCAAGTGCAAGTTTTCCCGTTCCATCCAAACTTTCACAGGACTGCAGTTCATCCATTAAAACAGCATCTTTTTCAACTGATTTTCTGTATTGCTTATCTTTCACATCCTCTTCATTTTTAATCATTGTGCCGTTGCCGGTTAAAGTAGTTACAATGTCCCAGCGTCCTTTATCCACAATGAAAAGTGTGAAGAGAGAATCGGAGAGCGAATTGAACCGGAATGTGCTGCTGATGGTCTTCCATATTGCACTTATTTGCTGGCTTATTGATGACATCTCTGGAATATACTCAATAGGCGTTTGTTCCAGATTGTTAAAGGAAAGGCTCGGACTCAATATTTCAACCATGATGATGGCTGGCATTTTTGAATCCGGGCTTGTTTTTTTTATTATGTTGATCAAATTGACAAAGTCCACGGGTCCACCGCCATTAACAGACATGTTAAAAGCCTGGATGTCCCATTTTTCTTCAAAATAATTCATCGGGACTAAAAACGAAACGGAAGAGCCAAGCAGGACTAAGTCAGGTGTATGCTCAAGTTTCTTATACAGGTCGGGTTTTCGCGAACGTACTTCCAACTCTATGTAGTTAGCGTGCTTATTCCATGGAAAGCGCCCTTGCGGGTTGGCGTAGATTACTGTTGCGCTTAAGAAAAACAAAATCCCCAGAAAACCGAAATGCCAAAATTTATTATCTGAAATTTTTTGATTCAGGCCGGGGGATCGAAAAAAGAATAACGCTCCAAAGAAGATACATAAACTTAAAAGAAGGCCCAGCGATCTGAACTCCTCAGTGACGATCATGTAATCGCTAAAGTGGAGCACCGGTCTGGAGACCGCATCCATAAAATTTACCCAGTATGTGCGGTATGTGATCTGCGATAACGCAGCACAGAGTAAAAGGAAAGTGTATGTTTTTTTTGACATATTAAAATTGAATATAAATGAAGTGATTGACGATTTGATCGTCTATCAGCAAAATACACAGCGCGGCAAGCATACCGAGTGCGATCAGGGCGAATTTATTTCCATGAATTTGTTTTTCAAGGTTTGCGGATTCTGCTACTCCTGAAAACGTAATGGGGATTGCGAAGATCAGCGCGAGGGTTGCGTTGTTTTTGAATAGATTAAGCAGTAAATCCCTTGCGCCTAATCCGCCAAACCCAAATAACTGCGTGAAGAGATGCGTTAGATATTCGGCACTTTGTCCCATGAAGAGCGCCCAACCAATGAGGATGAAAAATAGAAAAATAGATTTTTCTGCAAGGGGATGAATTTGACGGTTGGTGCGTTTCCACATGGCGCCAAGATTTAAGAGAATGCCATGATATGCGCCCCAAAGGATAAAGTTCCAGCCGGCGCCGTGCCATAACCCGACCAGACTCATGGTGATCAGGTTTGCGGTGTATTGCGCCTGTTCGCGTTTTTCAGAACCCCACTTGCGCAGGAAGGAACGACTGAGCGGAGCGAAAAGATAGATGCGGAACCAGTTTGAAAGCGACATGTGCCAGCGTTCCCAAAACTCAGCGGGATTATTGGCAAGATAGGGATTGTTGAAGTTTTGCGGTAAACGAATCCCCAGCAATTGGCTGATGCCCAGCATCAGGTCGGTGTAGCCTGAAAAATCAAAATACAACTGCGCGGCATATGCGATCACCAGATACCAGGCAGGGATTAGCCCTGAAAAACCATTAACTGTGTTGACCGGCGATGTAAGCATGGTGTTAAGCGTGTCCGCGATCAATATTTTTTTTGCAAGCCCCAGGCTGATGCTGATCAATCCGCTGGTGACTTGCTCGCTGCTTAATTTATTTGGCAGGCTATTAAATTGGCTTGCGGTGTCTTTGTAACTGCTGAGCGGTCCTGCGCTGATCTGCGGGAAGTAGGCTGAGAAAGCGGCGAAGGTCCAAAAATCAACGGCGGGTGAATAGCGTTTTTGCTGAATGTCGTATAAATAGCCGATGTGTTTAAAGATAAAAAAAGATAATCCTAACGGAAGCCCAAGATTCAAAATGCTTAGTTTTACATGTAATAGTGAAAAAATAAGGTTGAGGTTTTCAATGCCAAAGTTCCAATATTTAAATAGGATCAAGGCTGCCAGGTTAAGTAATACGCCCCAGCCAAATTTATTCCATTTGGCGAGGGCGTAGGTCGCGAGTGATAAACCAAACAGGATCGGAATAAACTGCCAGCCCGCCAGGCTGTAAAAAAGATAACTGATCGCCAAAAGAAAAAACATCTTTTGGCGAGGTGTCTTTGTAAGCCAATAATATGCCGCCAGTGTAAGCGAAACAAATAGAAGCAGAAACTCATGGCTGATTAGATTCATTCGGAAATATTTATTTCACCCAGAAATTTTTCACGATTGGCGGAACGGGCGGTTTTTCCACTGGAGGTTTTTAGTATCCATTTCGCGCTGACGATGTGGGCGTAGCGCAACGCGACTGCCGAATTTTTTGTGATGTGAATTCTCAGCGCGTCCGCGATTTTTTGGCGTTCGTCAATATCTTCCGTGTCCACTTCGGCGACGATGACGACGTCTTCTGTGCCGGCTTTGGCGTCTTCAATACCGAATGCAACGGCGCGCCCGGCGTGGATGCCGCTCACTTCGTAGGCGAGTGTTTCCAAATCCTGTGGATATACATTTTTTCCGCCAACAATGATGATATCTTTTTTGCGGCCGGCGACAAAGACTTCACCATCGAGGGTGTAACCATAATCGCCGGTGAGATACCAATCTTCGTGGAAGGCTTTCGCGGTTGCATCGGGGCGATTGTAATATCCGCTTAACATGCAATCGCTTTGCAGTGAAATTTCGCCGATGACTCTATCGGGGAGCGGAACTCCATTTTCGTTTAAGATGCGGATGCGCGTATTGGATATCGCTTTGCCCGAAGACATCATCTTCAGCGCAGGTTTTCCTTCCACCGGTTCGCGCGCGATTCTTTCGTGGATGTAAGCTTCGCGATCAATTTCATCGGTGGCAGGTAGTGTATCCGCTGGAGTTTGCGTAACGCAAAAAACATTTTCAGCCATTGCGTAACTGCATTGTAGCGCGCTTTCTTTTAGCCCATAATTTTTGAAGCGATTAAAAAATATTTGATGGCTGTCCCATTTGACGGGTTCAGAACAGTTGGTGATGATGCGCCAACTGGAAAGATTAATGCCTTCGAGGTCGCGGTCGCGTACTTTTTGCGCGCAGAAGTTATACGCGAAGTTTGGCAGCCATGTGAGCGTGCCTTTGTATTTGGTGACGGTTTGAAAAAGGCGGTACGGCGCGCGCACCCAATCAAAGGGGGAGGAAAGTACCAGTGTGGTGTTGGTCAAAATGGGCATGAGGAAAGCCGCGATGAATCCCATGTCGTGATAGAGCGGCAGCCACGAGACGATGACATCAGCGGGACTGAGTCGAATCACTTTAGCGTACGCATCCAGTTGATTGAGAACGGCTTGATGCGAAAGCGCGACACCTTTTTGCAATCCGGTTGTGCCGGATGAATGTTGCAGGATGGCGATATCTTCGGGGTTATGTTTGAGTCCGGTGAACTGATCGAAATCCGGCGCGCTTGCATTTTCCACGCTGCTGGTGAGAATCACGCCGCGGACAGAATCTCCCACTGTGAGCGCGCTGCGGATATCACCTTCAAATTCCGGGTAGGTGACAATGGCGACGGGTTTGGTGATGGATATTAATGAAGTCAGGTCGGCGCGATAGCGTTCCGGCGCGAGTTTTTCGGTGAGGAAGGGCATGATCGCGGGGATTGCCCCATGCAGGATCGCGCCCCAAAATGCGTAGAGCAGTTCTTCGCTGTGCTGGAGAATCAGGATGACCACTTCACCAGGTTGAATATCTTGTGAAGCATAAGCGCGCGCGTAACTGCTCGAACCTTCGACCAGTGTGCGATATGAAATAGTTTTATCTTCCTGCCCGGCGTGTTGAATAATAATGGCGGGATGTTCGGGCGCGGATTGATAGTGGCGTTGAATAAGATGGGAAAGTGTGCTCATTGACGCGATTGGATCAGCGCTGCGAGTTGTTCAAGTGTATCGAAAGTTTCCTTGTTGAGTTCGGTGTCGTCGATGCGGACATTGAAGTTATCTTCAATGAAGAGGCTGAGATCAACAAGGCTGAAGGAGTCGATCAACCCGCTGGAGATGAGCGCTTCATCGGATCTGATAACGCGGCTGGGCTGTTTAAGGATATCCTTTGAAATATAGGCGGCAAGTTTTGTGATGGCTTCGTCCATAGAATTTTCTCTCTCTGTTAATGGATTTTAAATTTGAATAAGACGTTGCAATTGTATCGTGACTTTATGTTTTTTGATAATGTTGCGAAGAGTGAAGAGTATCTTGTGTAGTTGTAGCGGCCAGTTATGGTATATAATTTGACTGGCGTTGACAACGCATTTTGTGTTTTTGTGATTTAGAGAATATCTACGCTGTCTGGTTATGTGGGGATTTATTGCCCACTATAAATCGACCCGTTTTTAATAAAATTCGCTACTAATTTCACGTGACAGAGACGCATCTATTTGTCGTAATTGACTTGACCGGTTGCATTTCGTTATGTCGCCCCAGTACTTTTCAAGGTGATAACATAAAATAGATTTGTGAAAAATAAGGTATTTACTCTCTGATTACTTTACTTAAGAGAGGGTATTGTGTAAACTTATTGTTGATTCTATAATGGACTTCTTGGACAAGTAAGTATTAATGAGTTTTATTTTTTAGCTACGTTATCATGGATGCATCAAGAGAAAAAACAATAAAATTTGGAAATAGGCAATGACCCGTAAAGTGCCCTTGAAAATAAACGCCTAACATTATTGCAGTTTAATTATTCTTGTGCATTCATTATCAACTTCGTCAGTCCCCTTTGTTTTTTGTGATGTTATATATTCCCTGTGCTTTATTGTTCATACAGGGCGAGTCTAAGGTCAGCGTCATCAGGTAAAAAATCACTGTGTCTCCATCAACCTTAAGTCCCATTCGAATTTTATTATTAGATAATGATCTCCTTGCACGCGCCGGGTTGAAAATGCTATTAGAATGTCAGCCTGGATTGCCAATGACTGTACATGTAAGTGAGGAGACAGAGGCGTTAGAGCTGGCCAGTCAGGAGCAACCGGACATCGTTCTACTCCATGAGAGTCTAAATGACACAATTGGTCTTGATTTGATTTCCCAATTGGCGACTGTCATAAGCAAGCCCCGCATTATTCTGGTTACAGCCATGACCGATTCGCATTATCACGTTCAAGCCATGCAAAACGGAGCTATGGGAGTTGTAATTACGCAGCAAAGCCCGGAGGTCTTGTACAGGGCTATCGAAAAAGTCCATGCTGGAGAAGTTTGGCTGGACCGTTCCCTGATTGCCAGTTTTCTTGTAAATTCTCAAAAAAATAAAACTGCCGCGATTGACCCGCAAGCCCGCAAGATTGCTCTGCTCAGCGCGCGGGAACGAGAGGTCATCTCTCTGGTCGGAGAAGGGCTCAAGAATCAGCAGATTGCAGATCAGCTCTTCCTCAGCGAGGTGACGATCCGTCACCACCTTACTTCTATCTTCAAAAAACTTGCCGTGACAGATAGATTGGAGCTGGTGATTTATGCTTATCAAAATGGTCTTGCCCAGTTGCCTGATTAAATATGCTCTAAACAGGATCAAATTATTATGCTCCATATTTCAAAGGAAGTGAAATATGAGGGATAATAATTAAAATCACTGAAGGCATATTTGTGTTATTTATAATAGCAAGTTTTGCTGATTTTTTGTAATGGTCAGGAAAGGATTGCACACTTTTTTGAACCGCAGAGACATGGAAACACTTTAGATATATTGCTACCTTGATTATGTGTATGCTACAATTCTTATAGGACTTACGCAAGACGCTCCCTCATCCCCAACCCCTTCGACAGGCTCAGGATACCGCCTTCCCCCGGAA